>JALVLE010000187.1 GCA_027033555.1 Caldifarciminota bacterium
TATTAAAATAGAATGGGAAGAGATAAGTTACCAGTAGTTGAAATTTTTAAAAGCGTCCAGGGAGAAGGCCCCTATCAGGGAAGATATGCCCTTTTCTTAAGGCTCGGGTTATGCAATTTAAAATGTAAATTCTGTGATACCAAATATGCACTTACTCCTGGCAAAAACTGGAGATACGTAAGCCCTGAAACACTTGCAAATGAACTTATCCGTAAGTATTCTGATGCTCTTTTTCACTTTATAATAACCGGTGGGGAACCTATGCTTCACGAAGCACTTATTAAAGAGCTCGTCGGGATTTTGCTAAATAGAATCAGAATCCTTGAAATAGAAACAAATGGAACCATTTTTCCACAATTTTTGCATAAATTCTCTTTTATAACCTTCAACGTTTCCCCAAAACTTGAAAATAGCGGCGAAAAAGCAGAAAAACGTATAATAAAGGAAGTACTTGAGCTTTATTCCAACCTTGAAAACGCATATTTTAAATTCGTTATAAGTAGTGAAAAAGATATAGAGGAAGTACTTGCTATCAAAAAACAATTCTATATACCTAATAATAAAATCTTCCTTATGCCTATGGGAGCAACAAAAAAAGAAGTTCGGAAAAATGCACAAACAGCATTCAAGCTCGCTGTAAAGTATGGCTTTAACTATTCCTGTAGAATCCAGATAGAAGCAGGCGGGAGGAAAAAACATGGCATCTAAGTTTCTCATTTTCATATTTTTCTCCTACTCGTATCTTGATATTATGATAAAAAATGATACCATCCATACCATGGTGGCAGAAACACCCTACGAGAGAGCAAAAGGCCTTATGTACAGGGTGAGCCTTGCTCCTGATTCGGGCATGTTCTTTGTATTTGATAGACCCGATACCCTTTATTTCTGGATGAAAAACACGCTTATTCAGCTGGACATTGCTTTCATAGACTCCGATTTTGTTATAGTTGATATAAAACATGGGGAAAAAGGCGATACTACTATAATAAAATCCTCAAAGCCATGTATGTACGCCCTTGAAGTAAACTTCGGTTATTTCAAAAAACACGGGATAAAAACAGGGGATACAATAAAAATCATTAAATAAAAAGGGGAGGCATCTTTCTTGCCTCCCCTATAGGCTTTCAGAGAGTACCATTTAAAACTGGACCCGGGGTGCCTCTCTCTGGTTCTCGTCTGCCAGTTCAAAGAACTCCATGGGTTTGAAGTTGAATATACCCGCAATTATATTGTTCGGGAAAACCTGCAGGGCAATATTGTAATCCCGGACCACCGCGTTGTAATATCTCCTGGCATTCTGTATATCATTTTCTATTTCATTGAGAGATTTTTGCAGCTCCAGAAAGTTCTGGTTTGCCTTGAGTTCTGGATAATTTTCCACCACCGCAAAAAGCTGTCTTAGAGCCTGTGTAAGAAAATTCTCGGCCTGACCTTTTTCTGCCGGTGTTTTTGCAGCAGCTGCCATGCTCCTTGCTTTTGTCACATTTTCAAATGTTTCTCTTTCATGTTTTGCATAACCTTTTACCGTATTTACCAGATTAGGGATAAGATCATACCTCCTTTTCAACTGGACATCTACGTCAGCCCAGGCATTCTGCCCAAGATTCCTCAGCTTTATTAATTTGTTGTACACTCCTATAACCCACAATACCAGAAGTATTATTATGCCCAGAATAACAAGCAGCACTATAAGTCCAGTACTCATAATACGAACTCCTTCATCACTTAGCCCTTCCGAGATAAAACACCTGTTCAAGTTTTTTAATATTTACACTTCCATCCTCCTTGAACTCCAGATCCCCTACAATGCCAAGAATAAAGGGCACTTTTTTTGCTATGTACGATAAGGACACAGGTACAAAATGCTTTTTTCCATCTTTGCCCAAACGGGTCCTGTTTATATCGTATATTATTACATCTGCCGGTAATGTGAATGTGGCATATCCAGTAGGAGTATCTCCCTCAATGTAAAAGGTGTTACCACTCATTTTCTTGATTACAAAAGTATAAGCAGATACCTCATTCTTATATGCACTATATCCTAAAATCTCATTTGCCCTGTCTTCAAAATCAGTTCTTATTCTCTCAATCCTCTCCTCTTTTGTCATTTGCTGGGCCTCAACGTCAATTGCTGACTCTTTTTCTTCGGCTGTTACCACACCCGCATTCTCTATGCTTTTTGCTTTTTCCCACTTTTGGGGGGTAATCATAAGGGTACTGCCGATTAAATATATAATTGCCAAGAACATACTCTCACCTCCTCTTTAAAATCCACCTTTCCAGAGTTTTACACCGCTTTTTACGCTAAACGGTGTATTTACATTAAAGGTCTCAACTCCGCCCTGGGAGGTCTGAACTGAAACCGTAACCTCTCCATGTTCTCCAATGTGTATCTCCGGACTGGAGGGCATGCCTCCGGTTTCCACACTCTTGAGAGATTCACCACCACTTTCTCCAAGCATTGCCTTGGGATGGGCAGTTCCTGTTTTATAGTAAAGCACATAGAGATGTCCTCCACCAAAGGCCACATTCCCTGCATCACATGGGTTACCAGCAGAGCTTGCAACCGGGCTGTATGTGGATACAAAGAGGGCACCACCAATGACAGCTGGCTTCTCAAGCACTCTCTCTCCAAGAGGCAACCTCACATACCAGCCAGGGAATGAGTCCACATACCTTTCAAACTCCTCAAATTTTCTACGATAGGATCCCATCTGCACAGTATCTGTCACATACACGTGCACATCAGTAACATCAAGAAGAGAACTCCAGTTTACATACCTGTCTTCATCCTTTATAGCCACTATATACTGGACGGTAGAATCAACAGCATCTTTCACACCCATGTATTTTCCTGTGCCAAAATACAACCACAGCCTTCCTTTTTCATCTTTTGAAATACTGAGCGGAGCAGTTATGGGACCGTTCACATCAATAAGCTTGAACAACGTCCAGCTTGTTGGATTGGCGTTTTCATAGGTGTTTATTTTATATAGCTGCCCACGCCATCTTGACCCATCAAAATAGTTCACACCAAAATAGATATAATCAACATTGTAATTCAAATCCACATCCACAGAAGTTGGACTGCCTATATAGGCATTGCTGTTATTGGTAAAATCACTTCCTGTAAAGGTATAAACTGTTCCATTCATGTCTATTATGTAAAAAGTAGCAGGTTGATCCGATTCTCCGCTCAATTTATTGGGGCCTGAGCCAACAAACATGTACCAGGTACTATCTATTTTACCAAAAGCAGGGTATGAGGTGGTGAATCCAAGATCAGGATCTGTAAATTCAAGGAGAACACGCGGATTTGTGGGATCTGTAACATCAAGAACATCATAAGCTGAACGGAAAACACGCCCTGCTGCAGTTATTGTATCCCCGCCAAAATTATAACCTACTGCGAGTACAGTTCCCCACCCGTTAATATGGGTACCATCGGGAGTAAATATCCTCACATCTGTTAACTTTGGCTTTCCATCTACATAGTAAACATGGCAGACGTCATATCCTTTTCTCCATAGCCACCTCAGGTGCGGAAGGAGATTATGCGGGATAATTGCCCACATCTCTTCCCCTATTTCATAGGAAGGATAGTTGTTTACCACTTCCCCTAACTCAACCGGACCATCGCTGGCAATAAACACCCCAGCGTTAAAAGCATGAAGCATTCCATCATTGGCTCCAACAAAAAGCACTCCTCTTCTGTTCTTATAGGTTCTGTAGTAGTCCCTGTATGAATCGTCCCCATAAAGGATATCGTATCTTTCCATTGGAGTGGAAAGATAGGCTGGCGTGGAGTGGATAATATCTCCCAGTTTCCAGATTACACCGTTCACATCCCTTCTTCTATAAACATCCGAAAAATCCGCACCTCTTATATAATTTATAAGCGACTCAGCCTGCTGCCTTGTAAGGCCAAAATAGTCCCTGAGGCGATTTGCCTCTCCACCCACAAAATTCCTGAGGTTAAGATTGTTGTCAACGTATCTAATCCTTCTCCGGTTGGGACTTTTAGAATTTAACCAATCAGAGGCTTTCCAGATAGTGTTGATATTAAACACACTCTTTCTTACTTCAGTAGAGAGTTCTGAAGAATCTATTATCCCATTACCATTTACATCCTGGTAAGTAGCTGCCTTGATAACCTGCTCTCCTGCATCAAAATAATATGTGAGCACTCTGTCATTTCTCAAATTCAATTTAAGGTCCCCATCAGTATCCTCCCTCAGATTACCCTTGGGATCAACAAACAAAGCCCTTATT
>JALVLE010000188.1 GCA_027033555.1 Caldifarciminota bacterium
ATTCTTTATACAGAGGAAATGCCTCTGTAAGTTCCTTAACTTCTTTCCTTACCTTTTCTATCACAGACTCATTATCTGGATTTCTCAAAACCTCTGCAATAAGCTTACCTATTTTCTTCATTTCAGGTTCTTTCATACCCCTTGTTGTGACTGCAGGGGTTCCAATCCTTATTCCACTTGTTACAGTGGGTTTTTCAGGGTCAAATGGTATCGTATTCTTATTGACTGTAATTCCAGCTTTCTCAAGAGCAGCCTCAGCAATGTTTCCAGTAATACCAAAAGGTCTTAAATCAACAAGCATGAGGTGATTATCTGTCCCACCAGACACTAATCTTAAACCTTCCTCCATCAGCGTTTCTGCAAGGGCTTTTGCGTTCTTCACAATCTGTGCTGCATATTGCTTGAACTGGTCTGTCATTGCCTCTTTAAAACAAACAGCCTTGGCAGCAATCACATGCATTAGTGGACCTCCCTGTATTCCGGGGAAAACCGCCTTATCTATCTTTTTGGCATATTCTCCCTTGGAGAGAATAAATCCACCCCTTGGACCACGAAGAGTTTTATGGGTTGTAGAGGTTACAAAATCAGCATAGGGAACAGGAGAAGGGTGAACACCGCCCGCAATAAGACCGGCTATGTGTGCCATATCCACATGCAAATATGCTCCCACCTCATCAGCAATTTCCCTGAAGGCTTTAAAATCAATAAACCTTGGATATGCAGAATAACCTGCGAGGATAAGCTTTGGCTTATGCTCATGCGCAAGCTTTCTAATAAGGTCAAAATCAAGCTGTTCTGTCTCAGGATTTACCGTATAGTGCACTACATTATAGAGTTTCCCGGAGAAAGAGACCTTATGCCCATGAGAAAGATGACCACCATGGGAGAGTTTCATTGAAAGTATGGTATCACCGGGTTTTAAAACTGCAAAATAAACCCCCATATTTGCCTGAACACCAGAATGAGGCTGGACATTTGCATGCTCTGCACCGAAGAGCTTTTTTGCCCTCTCCCTTGCAAGTTCCTCCGCTATATCAACAAATTCACATCCCCCATAGTATCTTGCACCGGGATAACCCTCTGCGTACTTGTTAGTCATCACATTTCCCATAGCTTGCATTACTGCCGGAGACGTAAAATTCTCAGATGCAATAAGTTCCAGCCCATTTCTTTGCCTTTCAAGTTCCTTCATTATAGCATCAAAAATTTCCTTATCCGTAGCAAATAATTCTTTCATCATTCCTCCTTGTTCAAATATTCAAAGTTAATTATTACTCAAAAGCTACGAATTATCAAAATCTAACCTGCAGCAAGTGAAAAAAGCTTCTTGTATATTATTTCTGTATCATCAGAGAGCTCTGGATGAAATGTCAATGCCAGAATGTTATCCTGCAACACTCCCACAACTTCTTTTCCCAAAAATGCTATGCTTTTCGCTTTATCTCCTACCTTCTCTATTCTTGGAGCCCGGATAAACACACCTGTCACCACCTGCTCTCTCTTATCAAACTTTACTGTGACTTCGCCTTCAAAAGACTCTCTCTGTCTTCCAAAGCCATTTCTTACGAGAACCACATCCAGAATACCAAATGGTTTGACTCTCCCATCATCTTCTTTTAGATTAGAAAGCAAAACTATGCCTGCACACGTGGCAAGAGTTGGAATTTTATCCTCTGTAATCTTTTTGAGCAATGGCTCTCTTAAATTAAACCTGTCCATGAGCCTGGACATTGTGGGGCTTTCACCACCGGGGAAAATAAGAAGGTCTATCTCTTCAAGAACCTCTTCTGTTTTAACACGTACTACATCTATATCCGGTTTGTATCTCTTTAAAGCCCTCTCGTGTAAGTCAACATCACCCTGAAGTGCCACAATTCCTGCTCGCATCACCATCCTCTTGTTTGCAATAGTTCATCCTCTTTCATCTTTGCAACATCAAGTCCTTCCATAGCCTTACCAAGCCCACGGGATATTTTAGCAAGTACTTTAGGATTGTCATAATACGCCACAGCCTCCACTATGGCCTTTGCCATTCTATCCGGGTCAGAGGATTTAAAGATACCCGATCCAACGAACACAGACTCTGCACCAAGCTGCATCATGAGAGCAGCATCTGCCGGTGTGGCAATTCCACCTGCTGCAAAATTGGGAACAGGAAGCTTGCCATTTTCG
Organism: Caldifarciminota bacterium; assembly: GCA_027033555.1. Taxonomy (GTDB): domain Bacteria; phylum Hydrothermota; class Hydrothermia; order UBA1063; family CAJXJZ01; genus CAJXJZ01. The sequence goes on from JALVLE010000188.1 coordinate 2,173, forward strand.
TGCACATACTTAACCAGTTCAAAAGGAGCGCCAAGTTTTTTGGCTTCTGTCATGAGTTCGTCTTCTCTTAACATAACAATCTTTTTAATCTGACTCTGTATCTTCCTCATATGTCTTACAGCCTCTACCACATTCCCTGTGCCCGCTTCACCCTTTGTCCTTATGAGGGCTGCGCCCTCACCTATTCTACGGAGGGCTTCTCCGAGGTCTCTCGCTCCGCACACAAAGGGCACCTTAAAATCAAACTTGTTTATATGAAACTCCTCGTCTGCAGGAGTCAAAACTTCACTTTCGTCGATAAAATCCACCCCTAATTCTTCCAGTATCTGTGCTTCCGCGAAATGACCTATCCTCACTTTAGCCATTACAGGTATCGTGACAGCGTCCATAATCCTCAGAATTATTTCCGGGTCTGCCATCCTCGCCACTCCACCCTCTTTTCTTATATCAGCAGGCACCCTTTCAAGAGCCATAACAGCTACGGCTCCTGCTTCCTCTGCTATCTTTGCCTGCTCAGGGGTGGTAACGTCCATTATAACGCCGCCCTTGAGCATCTCTGCAAAACCTACTTTCACCCTATGGGTTCCTGTAAGCATATAAAACCACCTCCATTTCGTTTATGTATTATAAGTATTTACCATGAAACATGTTAAGTCAACCCAAAATTACCAGACCCACAGGTGTGTCAGATAATTAAACAGTGAAAAAAGAATATACCAAATCCATTGTTCACCCTTCTGTCCAGCCTGCCTGCATTTTAGCCAACCCTCCCGAATACTATTGACATTTCGGGGACACAAACCTATAATTTAGAAAGGAGGGATAGAATATGAAGAAAAATAAAAAACCAATCATATTAGAAGAAGAGGGATTTGGGAGAAGACTTGAGCTTGCCCTTGCCATTTCCCTGTTATTCCTGATTGTTATATTTGCAACTTTCAAGAGTGTGAAACTTGAATCCGCACCCATACGGTCTCATATTACCAGATTTGATACCATAATAGACTTTTTTACAGACGTGTACACTCCTCCGCCTCCACAGCCACCGCAACCTACTGTTAAGCCTCCTGTAATAGAAGTGAATAAAAACTCAGAAGAAAATGCCTCCGAAGAAAAAGAAAAAATTGAGCAGTTCACAAGTGACTGGATAGATAACCCTCTTCCGCCTCCTCCTGAGCCCAAAGAGGAAAAGGTTTATACTTATGCAATGGTACAGGTAAAACCAAGATTGATTAAAAAGGTATTGCCGCAATACCCTGAGCTGGCAAGAAAGGCAAGCATAGAAGGGAGAGTGGTATTAAAGGTGATTGTTGATACAACAGGACACGTAAAGAGTGTTGAAGTGGTTCAAAGTGATAACGAAATCTTCAATGCACCTGCCATTGAAGCTGTAAAGCAATTTGAATTCACACCAGCCATGCAAAATGATAGAAAAGTACCTGTAGCCCTAATAATACCTATAAGGTTTGAGTTAGACCGCTGAAACCTCTAATAAAAAGTAAATAGGGTGCCGACCACGAATGTGGTCGGCACCTAAATCACACTACGCAGTTATATCCTCCCCGCCGTCCACATTAATCACATTTCCGGTCATCCAGTACAGCCTCTCATCAATAAGAGCAGAGATTGCATTTGCTACATCTTCAGGGGTCGTAAGTCTTCCATGTGGATTTTTCTTAAGAGCACCCTCAATTAATTTTTCGTTACCGGGGATCTTTCTCAATGCAGGAGTGTCTGTGACTCCTGCCTTTATTGCATTTGCAGTAACTTCGTAAGGCGCAAGTTCAAGTGCAAGCTGTCTTATATGTGATTCAAGAGCTGCCTTGGCCGCAGAAACCACCCCATAATAAGGAATAACCCGCTGATCCCCAGAACTTGTCATAGCAAAAATCCTTGCATTCTTTCTGAACAATCCCCTTTTAAACACTCCCTGTGTCCAGTAAACGAGAGTATGAGCCATTACATCAAGGGTCATCTCCATCTGCTTCTTATTGACCATTTCTTTCTCATCCTCTGATATAAATTTTTTAAGTGTTCCAAAGGCAAGAGAGTGCATAAGGATACTTATCTTATTCTCCTCTTTGT
>JALVLE010000189.1 GCA_027033555.1 Caldifarciminota bacterium
CCACAAAGTGGATTATTACAAATATAGGGGTAATTACTAAATAGTACATACAGGATGCTGATTGGAGTACATATAAAACAGACGCCAGAGCTATATATTTTATGTTATTCTCTTTAAAGGCCTTGTGGATTCCAAGGAAGATAAGAGGTAACCAGAAAGCGGAGATAACCTGGAAATGGCTAAGGTGGGTAATGAAAAAAGGGGAAAAGGCAAAAAATATGGCTGCCAGTATTGAAGCTTCAATGTTTTTTGTATAGTAATAAGAGGCAACATAGAGATTAAAGGCAAGAGCAATAAAGCTAAGGAGGATGGCTATATTATAGGTTTGCACTATGTTATGTCCTGTAAGTGTATATACTGGAAGCAGAAATACAGATTGCGGAAGAAGATTTTCAGAAAAAGCGAGGGTAAGCTTGTACGGATAAAAGATGGGCATGTGCCAGAGGTTAGACAGACTATGAGTAAGAAATATATCCATGTTGTGTTTAAGTATGGCCATGTTAAGGAGGGGATCATCCAGAAAATAGCTTATTACGTACTTACCGCCAAGTGAAGTTTTATTGTAAAAACCGTAAAATACAATGGATGAAAATAAAATGAAAGGAATAAAGTATATTTTAAAAGTCCTGTAAACTTTACAAAAATACGTTTTTTTACACATTTTTTTGAGGACGGGTTTCATAAAACTAACAAATTATATAAGACCTTCTCAGAATAGTAAAGTCGTACGCAGATGCAGGATTAATTTGATTAATTGACAATATTGCAATATAATTAATATCACTAACCGGAGGCTGAGATGAAAGGAAATGTTATTAAAAAAGTCGCATTTTTTATATTAGCTCTTTTGATTTTTTCTTTCATATATTTCACACCCATTGCCGGTATGCCATACAAAGCTCGTATAGCTTTGAGTATCTTTGCGATGGGTGCATTTTTGTGGATTACCGAGGCGATACCACTTTACATTACTTCGTTTATAATTCTTTTATTCCTTTCTCTTTTCCTTTCACCAGAGATGCATGTTAAATATACCTTTTTTTTCGCTCCGTTTTTCTCAGGTGCTATAGTGCTATTTTTGGGAGGATTTGCTCTGGCACGGGCAATGAAGGTTTACAAGTTAGATGAAAAATTCGCAGATTTGATATTAAAAAGATCAGGGACCAGTCCTTCCAGAATTTTGTTTGGTTTTATGTTTGCAACGGCATTTTTATCCATGTGGATGAGCAACACTGCAACAACTGCCCTTATGATGGCAGTAGCTCTGACCATATTTTACAAACTTGACCCAGACGATGGTTTCAGGAAAGCCCTTGCAATAGGTATTCCCTTTGCTGCTAACATAGGCGGTATGGGAACGCCCATAGGAACCCCTCCAAATGCTATTGCAGTGGGTATATTAAGAGAAAATGGTATTGAAATTTCATTTTTTAAATGGATGATACTCGCTGTACCTGTTGAATTTATTTTGCTACTTTTTGCCTGGCTTCTGCTTTTAAAATTTTTCCCTCCCAAAAATAAGCGTGTTGAACTTATGGTAAAGGACACTTCAGAGAACAGTTCAGGCACTAAAGTAACAGTAATAACACTTATTCTTACTGTGTTATTGTGGCTTACAGGTCCTGTGCATCATATAAAGGACGCGCTTGTGGCTCTTCTGCCGGTTATAATTCTTTTTGGTACCGGAACTTTGCGCAAAGACGATTTTTATTTACTGGGTTGGGATGTGCTTATGCTCATGGGTGGAGGGCTTGCTCTTGGTCTTGCAGCAGAGAAAAGCGGGCTTAACGAGTGGTTTATAAATGCAGCTGGTATCAAGGGGCTTTCTCCTTACTGGGTATTCGCCGGTTTCGTAGCGCTTACTGCTATCCTTACGAATTTTATGTCCAATACATCTACTGCTGCACTTATAATCCCAATAGCTGTGGCAATAAAGGGTATAAACCCCTCAGTTGTGGCTATTGGTATTGCTCTTGCCGCATCAAGCTCCATGCTTTTGCCTGTAAGTACCCCTCCCAATGCCATTGCCTACGGCTCAGGTGAAATAAAGGTAAAGGATATGTTCAGGACTGGACTTATAATCACTCTCTTTTGTGTAATTATGCTTGTCACTGGATTTTATATATTTGTAGATGCAGTTCTTTAATGGTATTGTTAATCCAGTGTTTTTACATTACAATATTCACATGAGTTTCTGGGTTCATAATCTTATTCCCTTTTTGATTGCGACCATAAGTATATCACTTGTTCTAATAGCTTTTCAGTATGTACTGGGCAAAGATAAAAAACCTGAAGTTATAAAGGTGGAATACCATTTGCCTGAGAACCTTACCCCGGCTATTGCAGGCACTTTAATAGATGAATCCGCTGATATTGTTGATGTTATTGCCACAATATTTGATCTGGAAAGGAAAGGTTACATAGAACTTGTCCCTGTGAAAAAAAGCAGGTACTTTAGAGGAGACGACAAAGATGCAGATATACTCATCAAAGTTGTAAAAAAGGACCTCAAAGGTTTGAATTCCTATGAGGCAGAGATTATGAATTTTATCCTTGAACAGCATTCTTTGAAAGAAACTGTATATTTAAGTGATTTTGGAAAGAAGTTTGCCTATGAGCTTAATGCACTCAGGAAAAAAATTGAAGATGAAGCCACAAAGCTCGGGTATTTTGACGCTCCACCTTATTCTGTGAGAAATTTTTTCACCGCGTTTTACGTGATTTTGCTTATAGTGGCTTATCCTCTTATTTTTAAGTTTGGTCACCTGGGTTTCTCTCAGTTAAATGCAAAGAATTCAGTTTTAAACCCGGTACTGCATCTTAAGACCCTGCTGAATTACTGGTTGTCAATTTTTTTGTACACTTTGATCCCCATTGGTGGTACTTTCCCTCTGTATTTGAAGCTCAAAAAAGCTGTTGCTTTGCGTACAAAAAAAGGTGTTGAGGCATGGGGGAAAATCCTTGGTCTAAGAGAGTTTATTGTGAGGGTTGAAAGAGAAAGATTGAAAAAAATGGCAGAAAGGGATCCTGGTATCTTTAAGAAAGTTTTGCCATACGCTATAATTCTAGGGGTTGCACGTGAATGGGCTGAGAAAGTTAAAAAGGAATATGTGGAGTTTCCGGGATGGTGGAGTGCACTTTCAGATGCGGAGAGAAATATAATTATGGAAAACCTGGAATTGCTCAGTGGAAGAAGAAGGTTGGTTTTTGCGTCTCCTGACATGATTGTGTCTCCTAAAGAAATCTGGGACACGCTTGACAAAAGAAATTAGCTTTTGATAATAAGATGGTAATATTGTGGATTAGGAATCTTGTGCCTTTTTTATTCTCTGCTGCGGGCATAGCTGTGTTACTCTCTCTTTTTCAGCTTTTATTTGGAAAAGATAGACGACCGGAGGTTATTAAAATAGAGTACGATTTGCCAATGGAGATACCTCCTGCAATTGCTGGAACTATTATTGATGAAAAAGCAGACGTTGTGGACGTTATTGCTACTATATTTGATCTTGAAAGAAAGGGGTATCTTCACATCAAACCTGTAAAAAGGCACAAATACTTTTATGATAATCTGGATGTGTCGTTAAATGAAAGCAAGAATGATCTTGAAATAACCGTACTTAATGGAAATATACGTGGTCTCAGAGAATTTGAACAGGAGATTATGAATTTTATACTGGAGAGGGAGTCAACTTCTGGCGGCAGGGTTTATCTCTCAGATTTTGGTGAAAAATTTTCTTCTGGCCTCTCATATTTAAAAAGGAAAATAGAAGATGAAGCTGCAAAAATGGGGTATTTCTATGGTGCGCCTTATAATGTAAGAAATATCTTCACTGCCCTGTATTTTCTTTTATGGGGTATTGGAGATATTATAATTTTTAAATTTGCCCATTTAAGGTTTTTTGATGAGAGAATAATGAGGAATCTTGTTTTTTATCCGGATAAGGAGTTTTTATATCACACTTTGCAGGTTGTCTATGCACTTATTCCCCTTGTCTTGACATATCCGGTTTACAAAAAGCTAAAATATGCAGTGGCTCTGAGGACGGAAAAAGGAGTCAAAGCATGGGGGGAAATTCTTGGATTCAGAGAGTTTATAAAAAGAGTGGAAAAAGAAAGAATAAGGAGAATGGCCGAAAAGGACCCACAGCTTTTTGTGAAAGTCCTTCCATATGCTATCATTCTGGGTGTGGTGAAGGAATGGGCAGAAAAAATGGAAAAGGAATATGTTGACTTTCCAGGGT
>JALVLE010000190.1 GCA_027033555.1 Caldifarciminota bacterium
CACGGGCTACTATAGGGATAACACCATTTTTTATGCTGATCCTTCTTAAAGTCTCTGAGGGTTCAACTGCAAAATCAATGGAGAGAGCCTTTGTAAATCTCCCGCTGCCTGATCCTATTTCAAGTGAAGGATGTAATTTATGAGCTCCCATTTTCTTGAAAAGCTCAACCTCGTTTTTGAAAATTATCTGTCCGTGGGTATCAAACCATCTATCATACTCCTCTCCGTATAGATTAAAGGGGGTTATTTTTCCTTCACTCTGATTCATTACATTCCTTACATATACCGTAAAGATAAATCTCGTGAGAAAGTACTGTAAAACCGTATTTTTCCTTTATTCTCTTTGCAAGACCTTCAAGAAATTTAGGTTCCTCTTCATCTGTGTATTCTATTACCTTCCCACATTTTATACACACAAGATGGTGGTGATGCACACTCTCTTTATCCACATACTCATACCTGATTGTTCCATCGCCTATGTTGATTTTGTTTACAATGCCATTCCTGTAGAAAAGGTCAAGGGTTCTGTAAATCGTCGCAAGACCTATTTTTATATTTTTCCGCTTTAAAATAAAGTAAATATTTTCAGCTGTAAGATGTTCATCCGTTGCTCTTAAAACATCAAGAATAGCTTGCCTTTTTTTGGTAATTTTAACTTTTCTTTTGGGCATTCCTTTATCCTGCATTTCACTATTTATTTTAACTGGCCTAAACAGTACTGTCAAAAACTATTCATTTATAAGTGACTGTGCCTCATCGTAAAATTCCCGAGGAACCAACACCTTTGCCTGTCCAAGCCTGTGAGCAGTCAAACCGTATATTTTCCCTATTGCCTCATATTCAAGCCTCACAGGAATACCATTGCTCTTTAATAGTCCCTCCACAATCTGCGCCTGTATTCTGGTGCCTATAAACACAGGTACCCATGACAATGTTTTACGCCTGTTTTCTTTCTCCAAAAATCCCCCTCCCTATCCTCAACATGGTGCTCCCTTCCCAAATAGCATATTCAAAGTCCTCAGTCATTCCCATAGAAAGAACAGAAAATGTTCTTTCAAACTCTTTTTCAGCCTTTTCTTTTATTTCCCTTAAAAGGGCAAACGCCTTTCTGGATCTTTTTTCATCTACTGGATATGGTCCCACTGTCATAAAACCCATAACTTCAATCTTTTCAAGAGACAAAGCTTTCTCCAGCAGTCTTGAAACATGGACTGGATGTATTCCGTGCTTCTGTGGTTCGGCTGATGTGTTCACTTCTATAAGAACAGGCATTTTGTTTCGGGCTCTTTTATTGATCTCTTCAAGAAGTCTCACAGAGTCTGCAGACTGGATCATTGAAAAAAGCTTTACCGCGTATTTTACTTTATTTGTTTGTAGATGCCCGACAAGGTGCCATCTGGCACCTTGAAGATGAGCAAGTTGAGGGATTTTCTCTCTTGCTTCCTGTACCCTGTTTTCTCCGAAAAGTCTCAATCCGAGAGCATATGCTTCTTCTATCAATTGAGCCGGAATAGTTTTTGTAACCGCCACTATAGCAATTTCATTCGGATCCCTTTTTACCTTTTCACACGCTGCACTAATTCGTTCCTTTAATACCCTTAATCTCGCTTCTATATTCATTAAATAACTCCGTTAATCCTTTTAACACCCTTTCCTTCTCCTCCGGATCTACAAGAAGGAATTCTCCTCTGAAGTTTTCAAGAAATGTGTTTTTCAAATAAGGGCTAAGCAAAATGCCATTTGTGTACTCCTTTATCCTCCTAAATTCCTGCCACTTTCTCGTTTTTTTGTAGAGAGGTCTTCTAATAGTTATACCAAACGCATCGGCTACATACTCGGTCTTTACATAAAAAGGGTACAGGGCTATAAATAGTACCAGAGCTCCGAAGAGCATCCAGAATACCCCACCCGCAAGGTATAAAAGTCCAAGTGTAATAACAAATGAAACAAGTGAAAAAACCAACTTTCGCTTGTCCCTGCGGGCAGGGTGTACGCTCCAGGTTATTTCTTTGTCTCTCATGCCTCTTTGGGTGGCTCTACCCCAAACTCCTTACCAATACTCTTTAAGTCCTCGTAAACCTTTATGTAAAGCGGCACAGTCTTTGTGTTCTGCTCCTCCTTTTCAAACTCTTTCTCACCATGTATATAAATTCTATCTTTACCCTCGCGCTTAGGCGCATTTTTCAGCATCCTGATAAGCCCGTCCATCCCTTCTTTCAATTCTTCCTCACTTACAAACGTGTCTGCTCTCATTGCACCCACAAAGTGACATACATTTGGTGGAGCATTTTTCTTTCCATACACATCAAGCCCATAAGCTCCACCAGAAAACACACCGCTCAAAATATCTACAAGCATGGCAAGCCCATACCCTTTATGTCCACCTGTTTCTTCCTCTGCGCCTCCAAGTGGCAAGAGCCCACCCCCCTTTCTCTCCTTCAGATTCTCAAGAACTCTGCCTGGATCATCTGTTGGATTGCCATTTTCGTCAGTAGCCCAGGAAAGAGGGATCTTTTTACCCATTCTATGATAGACTTCAAGCTTTCCGCGAGGAACCGTACTTGTTGCCATGTCAAGAACAAATGGCTTTTCATTTTTTGCCGGGACTGCAAAACTAATAGGATTGGTTCCAAGTACCGCATCTTTACCGAAAGTAGGAACAACAAGAGGTGCTGCATTTGTTACAGAAAAACCTACAAGTCCTTCCTCAAGAGCCATGAGAGAGTAGTATCCTGCGATGCCATAATGGTTGGAATTCCTTATTGCGGCAAAACACATGTAGTTCTTTTTTGCTTTCTCTATACATTTTTTCATTATTTTATAGGTTACTACCATTCCAAGCCCTGCATCACCATCCACAAGCATGGAGACCGGAGTTTCTTTTATAATCTGAATATTGGGGTGTGGATTCATTAACCCATTTTTAAGACCATTTATATATCTACGAAGCCGCGCAACTCCATGTGATTCCACACCTCTTCTATCAGCTCTTATAAGTACATCGGCCACGATCTTCGCGTCTTCCTCCGGCACATCAAGTTTTTTCATTACTTCCACCACAAATCTTTCCAGGTCAGAGATTGGTGTTCTTATATACTCTCCCATACTTCACTCCTTTTTAAATAAATTTTATTACCTCTCTAACGTTCCGTCAATGTGAATTATTTAACAAATACAGAATGCAGAGCCCATTTATTTCAAAAATGCCCCTGAATATATGACTCTCTCGCCCTGAATTATACGGTAAAACACAGCATCCTCTATAACAAATGGCGGAACAAAGAGATTTTGTCCTTTCTTTCCGTTATAAAAATACACACCAAGCTGTCTTCCCGCTTTGTTATAAAATTCTATTTTGCACATACCAGCATGTGAAAGATTGAAAGTGATATTTTTCAGGGAAGTATGAAACTCGGACGAGTAATCTTTATCTCTTTTCTCTTTGACTTTTGAAATATTCCCCTTATATATGAGAAAGTTTAAAGTGGAATCTGCCTTTCTATATGAGACTGCAATATCGTAATACCCATCACCATCCATATCGCCAATGTATATTAAAGGGTAGGTGTAAAAATACGAGACAATCTCAGAGGACTCCCATGAAATATTCACGTAATCTGTGTAATAATAGATTTTCCCCGTATAGGTTCCACTATTGTACGAGTACTTGAAAATTAATGCATCATTATTCCCAAAGGTAGCAAGAAAATTAATATGTTCATAAGGGGAGATGAGATAAGTGGCCCTGAGTTGATTATCAGGGAGTGTGAATACACACGCAGAATCATTATACACTACAACTGCATCCTTATGCCCATCTCCATTTATATCATAGTATCCCCAGATATAGCTTGCTTTGCCAAAATTATGCTGATAGTAAAGATCAAACTGTGCTATAAGCAGTAACAATACCATACTTTTTCCTCCTTTTTGCTTTATTATAACAACAAAAAGACGAAATGTCCAGATATAGCTTTCCACTCTTTTTCTCCCTATTCATTACCTTCGTTCTGGCTGGGTCCCTTTTGAAAAAAAAGCGGGAAGTTGCAGATTTCCCAAAGAAGGACTATAATTATAAACATGGATAGAAAAGCATTTTATGAAGCTGAAAAATCAAAACTCCTTAAAATAGCCCAAAATCCATTTGTTAAAGATAAAAAGACAGTTGATACAAGGAGTGTATCATTTGACAGTATGTGGGAAGAGGTAGCTAAAGAAAAATTCACCGGCTACATTGCTACAGCTACTAATGAATACAGATGGCATACCCTTGTTATTGATGGGAATATTAGATTCAGTGTATTTTTCACAAAGGGGGTAACCTTACAGGGAAAAGAAGCTCTTCTCTCTTTAAAAAGTAAATGGACAAATCCTCCTGTTGGTATAAATAAATTTTATACCACAAAAGAAGGTGTGGAAGCATATTATGGGATGTTCAGTGGACTTAAGATCTTTGATGGAGTTAATGCCGATAACATTGGAATTGATAGACTTTTTCAAAAGTTACAGGATGAAAAATTTATAGGTCCTGCTATCTTTGATGCCAAAAACAATAAAATTATATTTTTATGGCATACAGGTAATATCCTTCATATATTCCCAGCAAGAAATATCGCCCTTGCTGTAACAGAGAAAGACCTTGAAGAAGTAATATTATCTCCAATTATCAACATTACCGCAATAAAAGCCTATCCCATGAGTTTTAACATGCCCGCCAGCAAACTCCTCTATGGGAAAAGAGCTGCTGAATTCAACGCCTATCTTTTGTGTGTACAGGAAAAGCTAAGAAAAATAATAGGCACACGGTTAATGGAAATAATAGGAAGGGACGTGAAAAATATACTCGTAAAAAAACACTCTTTTTATGAAAGCCTTATCCAGTTTAAAGGATATAGCATAGTACTGGAGCCTAAAATACTGGATACAGGTATTACAAGAGATTTTGATGAGATAATAAAAGAAATCATTGAGATATATGTGGAAAGAGCCAGGGAAGATGCCGGGATAACTCTCGTTTCACGTGCATTTGCAGAGTGTAAAGAAAAAGGAGAGAAAAAGGGTGAAGAAAATAGCTAAGCTTACATTTCTCGGTGGTATTGTATTATTAATTCTTAGCTTTCTTTCACTTCTTTTGGGAAGAGGAGTATGGGTACCCGCAACTGGTGTGGCCATAATGTACATGGGAGTAGCCACCGCCATAATTGGCTTTACAGCATTCAGATCCGTACATATTCCGGAAGGTCACAAATTTGCATGGGCTGCAATAGGAGGAGGCATGTTTTCCTACTCTATCGGTACTCTTTTCAGATTAAAACTCGCAGGTCCAACTGGCATCAGCGCCTCTGTCTTTGTTACAACCGATTACCTCCTTGTTTTTGGTTATGCACTTTTAACTGGAGGTTATTACATTTTCTTATCCCGCGCCGGTAATATTATTGATGAGATTGAAAAATTAAAAATTATCTGGGGTGTGGGTATATTTGCAATACTTGTGGTGGATCTTATAATAGCTATGGAAGCCACCGCAATTTTTGGCAAAACTACAGCTGGAATGCTTGTAAATATCTATTATATTTCCCTTGATATACTTATGCTGCTTATAGGTATATCCTACCTTTTTGCCTATAAAGACGGAAAAATCTCATTCTTTTACCGTGTATTGTTTATAAGCATCGTCCTGTGGCTGATTGTAGACGCTGTATTTGTTTTTAGAGGCTCTTATGGTAAGCCAACCTCATTTGTGATTGCATGGGGAAAGGTTATACCTGTATTTTTACTCCTTTATGCCCAGAAAATATACATTGAAATTTTTGCAGAATAGTCTTAAAATACTGCTTCTTCCCGTACTCTTTATTGCAATTTCATGTATTTATACATTTACAGGCGGCTATCCCTCACACCTGAGAAAAGTGTACATAATGCATGTTAAAAATAGAAGTACGAGACAGGACCTCACACTTACCATTGAAAATCTTTTTATCCAGAACCTTGAAAAGGATGGTAGATTGAGTATAACTTCCAGAGACAAAGCAGGACTTATTATTATTCCCGTAATAGAAGATATCAAAAAAACACCCACCGAATTTACAGAGAACGGAGAGATTACTGTGTACTCCATAACAACAAAGGCTATAATCAAAACCCTTGTAAAAAAAGACAGCTCTTATTTTCTCAAGGATACTGTGTTTATAGGCAAAGGGATTTACAAGGTTACAGATGAAAATGAAAATGCAGGCATAGAAAGGTCTATAAACGACCTGGTAAATAACTTCCTTTCCAGACTATTTGAGGTCAGAATTTAGTAACCAGAGGCTTTAAATTCATTTAGAGGTATAAGAGAAAGTTTGAGCCTGTGTAAAATGTCCTCCGCCTTTGTATCACTTTCTTCAAGATGAGCAATTGCCACCTGAAACTCCACTTTTTTTACTGGAGAAAAATCTGTATTTAAGAGAGCATCTTTTACACGCTGTACCGCTATTTCAGAGCCACCATTATGTGTAAAAGGAAGAATAAACAAGAGAGAATCTTCCGTGTATTTCCCTACAACATCAGATTTTCTTAGAGTCCTCATCACCACACTTGAAATTTTTTGCATGATAAATTCAGCCATGTTTACTCCATAAATCCTTTTAATGTCCTGAAAATTGCTTACCTTAAGGAGCACTACAGAAAAAAGAAAATGATACCTCTTTGCCTGACTGAAGATAAGAGAAATAAACTCTCTGAGCATAATCTGGGAATAAGAACGGGTGATGAAATCCCGGTAGGTACTTTCAGATAATTCTTTTCTCAAGCGACTTTTTTCATGAAATAAATTAAAAATGAGAGCAAGCAACTTCAATGTTGTTATATCTTCATCTGAAAGTGCATTTTTATCTCTATAGGCAAGTATAAACATGGCATCAATTTCTTGATTGTTTGAAGACAGCGGGATAAAAACCACAAGTTGAAGTTCACTCCACTCAAAGAGTATTGAAACAGGCGATAAAAACTCCGGAACCTTTGTGATTTCGTATTTGTACAGCACTCCAGAAGAGTATTGTTCTTCTTCATTGTGAAACTTTATAGAGAGCTTCCTGGGAATTTTTTCACCCACTCCATAAAAAGCAACGGGTTTAAATACACCATTTTCCATATCCTTTGTTAAAAAAATGGCTCCTTCTGCCTGGGTCTTTTCTGCAATTACACGAATATTTCTGGACAGGAACCTTGGAAAGTTTTCTATCCTGTAAGAATTTCTGAGAAGGGATTCTATCAGGTGTGTTTTTGGGTTGGCATGTTTTATTTCCACTATTTCATGAAAAACAAAAACCCTGAAGGTTATATCCTCTATCACATAGTCTTTAGAAGTCACATAGTATTTCTTTTTCTTTAAGGAAACAGCCCTTGTTGCACCGGGTTTCAATTCCCTGTTGCCTATAAGTGGATATATAGCCGTACCTATAAGCCCTTCACGTGAAATATCCATCTCCTCCAAAAGTGCATCTGATACATCAAGAATCATTCCGTCTTTATCTGTAATGACAAGGGGTAAAGGATTCTCCTTAAACGCGAATTTGTAAATATCTTTGGATAGAGGCATGCCTACATTATAAATCAGTTTTCTTGAAATAACAAAAAAATTCAGGCTTCTATATCCGGTTCATCAAGCGCCTCTTCTGCTTCTATATCCTCCTCCAACAATGCTGTGTGGGTAGGTCTCTCCCATTCTTTCCCCACCATAGGAAGCCCAAGTTTTTCTCTAATTGTAATAAAGAGCTTTTTAAAGAGTTCAGGATCACTCATAAGCTTTTCTTTTAACCTCTCTGTACCCTGGAAGGTATCGCCGGTTTCAACAAGTGTGTACCATGTGCCACTCTTTTTTATCAGTCCAAGCTGGAGACCAAGGTCTATAACCTCCCCTTCAAGAGAGATACCTTTGCCAAAAACTATGTCAAACTCCACCTCTCTAAATGGAGGGGCCACTTTATTTTTTACCACCTTGACTCTCACTCTGTTTGCTATAGGAGCCCCCTCTCTTGACTTAAGCGTTGCTATTCTTCTTATATCAAGCCTGACGGAGGCATGGAATTTCAACGCAAGTCCACCAGGTGTGGTTTCAGGATTACCAAAAGCAAAACGGGTATTTACTTTCTGTCTTATCTGGTTAATAAATATCGCACATGTCCTGGAACGGGAAAGCGCACCTGAAAGCTTCCGCATAGCTTTTGCCATAAGCCTCGCCTGAAGACCCACCTGAGAATCTGTCATGTCCCCTTCAAGTTCAGCTCTTGGGACAAGTGCAGCCACAGAATCAATGACTATAAGGTCTATTGCATTACTCCTTGTAAGCATATCAGCTATCTCAAGGGCCTGTTCTCCTGTATCCGGTTGGGCCACAAGAAGATCATCAACATTTACTCCAAGTGCCTTTGCATAGTTTGGATCCAGGGCATGTTCGGCATCTATAAAAGCTGCTTTCCCGCCCATTTTGTGAACTTCGGCAATTGCCTGAAGTGCAAGGGTTGTTTTTCCAGAAGATTCGGGGCCAAAAATTTCTATTATTCTACCGCGTGGATATCCACCCACTCCAAGAGCATAATCCAGTTTTAATGAGCCTGTTGGTATCACATCTACTTTTATGGCAGTGTGCTCTCCTAACTTCATAACTGCACCCTTGCCGTACTGTTTCTCTATCTGCTTGAGTACGGCCTCAAGAACCTTCTCTTTATTTAATTTATCTTTTTCCTGTGCCATATTCACCTCACAGTTTAGGAAGAGTTACTCCCCGTTGTCCTTGATACTTACCCTTTCTATCCTTATAGGAAATCTCGCAAACCCTATCCGCCTCAAGAAAGATTATCTGGGCAATTCCCTCATTGGCATAAATTTTTGCAGGTAGCGGGGTGGTATTTGAAATCTCTATGGTAATATGACCTTCCCATTCCGGCTCAAGGGGAGTAATATTTACCACTATCCCGCACCTTGCGTAAGTAGATTTGCCAAGACAAATGCCCATCACACCACGAGGTATTCTCAGGTACTCCACACTCCTCGCGAGGCAGAAAGAATTTGGCGGTATGATACAGTATTCTCCCTTAATATCCACAAAGGATTTAGGAGAAAAATTTTTGGGGTCAACTATACTGGAATACACATCCGTAAATAGCTTAAACTCATCAGCTACTCTTATGTCATAGCCATAGGAGGAAAGGCCATAGGATATCTTCCCATCTCTTACCTGTTTCTCAACAAATGGCTCTATCATCTTATAATCTCTGGCCATTTCTTTTATCCAGGTATCATTTTTTAGTCCCATTGTATCCTCCTTTTTCTAAAAATTATTCACACTTTGAATAACCACAGTCTCTGCATACAAAACACCCTTCTTGATATATAAGAACTCCGCCACATTCTGGACAAATATCGGCTTCACTATGCTCTGTTTTCTTTTCCTTACGTGCTTTTCCCAGCACCGGTGGGATTGATGCAAGAGAAGTACCGCGAGGAATTAACTCCAGCTGCTCTCCTCCCTGCAGAAATTTCTCAAGTGACCTGGCTATAGCATCCGGTACGGAAAACACAACACTCCCATCTTCCTGCCTTATAGGAGTGGAACTCTTTATCCCTTTTAATTGTTTTACAATCTCATTGGGATTCACTCCTGAGCGTAAAGCCAGAGATATAAGTCTTCCTATTGCCTCAGTAAATGCCATAACAGAAGAGCCGGATTTACCAAGGTGCACAAATACCTCAATGAGCCCCTCATCATCTTCGTTGATGGTTATATACAGAGTTCCCATTTCTGTTTGCATCCTGTACGTTTTTCCTTTGGTAACCTGTGGGCGAGGTCTTGGATTACGTATCTCCATGTGGTGAGAGGGTTTTTCCTCCTTCTTTACAGTTTCAAGGACCTGAACCTGCCTTGAGCCGTCTCTGTAAACAGTAAGACCCTTTAATCCCTTTATATACGCCTCTTTGTAAACCTTTTCAACATCCTCTATTCGTGCACTATTGGGCATGTTTATGGTTTTTGATACAGCATTGTCAACATATTTCTGAAAGGCCGCCTGTATGTTCACATGTTGCATGGGAGAAACATCAAAAGTGGTATCAAATACCTCACGGACATACTCGGGGATTTCCTTGAATTCTTTGATACTTCTTGCGCCAGATACCTTTTCCCATAATTCTTTTGAGTAAAATCCAAGCTCATGTGCAAGCTCTTCAAAGTACCTGTTTGCATAGATAAGTGATTCTCCCCCAAGTACATTCTTCTTATATGCAATTGTAAAGAGTGGCTCTATTCCACTTGATGTATCAGCAATCATGGAAATTGTACCAGTAGGTGCAATCGTTGTAATCGTTCCGTTTCTCATAGGAGATTTGTGAATACTTAGTTTAATGTTGGGGAAATCACCTTTCTTTTCTCCCAGTTCTCTTGATTTTTCCAGCCCTTTCTCCTGAATAAATGACATAACCTTCTCAGCCACCTGCAGCGCCTCATTGCTACTGTATGGTATGCCAAGCTGGATAAGCATATCTGCAAACCCCATTACACCAAGCCCTATTTTTCTATTTGCCCGGGTTATTTCCTCAATTTCCTTGAATGGAAAATGATTGGCATCTATCACGTTGTCAAGGAAATGGATTGCCAGTTTGGTAATCTCTTCAAGCTTTTTCCAATCTATCATATCAAGAGCTTCTTCAAGTGTGGCTCTTTTTTTATTAACAAGGAGGAACTGCCTACCCTTTATAAACTTTGCAAGATTAATAGAACCAAGGTTACATGACTCATATGGAAGAAGCGGTTGCTCTCCGCAGGGATTTGTGGCCTCTATTTCTCCGGCTCCTGGAATAGGATGCATCTTATTTATTCTGTCAATAAAAATTATCCCTGGCTCACCGTTTCTCCATGCCCCATACACAAGTTTATCAAACACCTCTTTTGCCTTCAGTCTACTGTGAACTTTTCCAGTACGCGGATTTATAAGGTCGTATTCCTCATCTTTTTCAAGGGCTTGCATAAATCTATCTGTTATTGCCACAGATATGTTGAAATTAGCGAGTTCGCCCTCCTTCTTTTTAGCATCTATAAATTCCAGTATATCTGGATGATCAACACGCAGTATTCCCATATTAGCTCCTCTTCGCCTTCCTCCCTGCTTCACCGCTTCTGTGGCTTCATTAAACACTCTCATAAAGGATACAGGCCCAGAGGCAACTCCACCTGTACTTCTCACAATATCATTACGAGGCCTGAGTCTTGAAAAGGAGAAGCCCGTTCCTCCCCCTGTTTTGTGAATAATGGCAGTCCGTTTCACCGCCTCAAATATAGCTTCCATTGAATCTTCCACAGGAAGCACAAAACAGGCAGAAAGCTGACCAAGGGGGGTTCCTGCATTCATAAGAGTGGGGGAATTGGGCTGAAAATAAAAATCCACCATCATATTATAAAACCTTTCAAAAAGCTCTTGAGAAGAGTATCCTGAGTTGTAATTATTTTCAACATCAGCTATAACGCGTGCAACTCTTTCGTACATCTCTTCTGGAGTCTCAATCACATTACCGTTTTCATCCTTTTTCAGGTACCTTTTCTCAAGGATAAGAAGGGCATTTTTAGACAAATCGGGCTTTTTTAAAGCTTTTCGCATTATGTCACTCCTTTTAGTGAAAACAAGATTATCATGTAAAGCATATATTGTGTCAACACCCTACGTGGTTCGCCTGTTATATCTAAATTTTCTTTTTCCAGTAAACAACATGAAAATGTAACACTTCTATAACCTGTTGGGTAATAAAACACTTAAATAAGCGCTGTTCAGGTGTCAATTTTAATGACATCAAATAAATTCACGTATAATTTTCCATAAGGCAGGTTATCCATATAAAGGTTAAGCTCTTTATCAATCTCTTTGAGATTATACCTTCCTGTAAATATGCGCGTAAATATCTTTATGTTGCTGTTTGCCTTTAGTATCAATTTGCGCCATATGGGG
>JALVLE010000191.1 GCA_027033555.1 Caldifarciminota bacterium
TCAGTTTTAAGAGTTCCCCATTTTTGTTGTTCACCGGTATTGTGGTCAAAATAGATTTCACAGCATCTTCCAGCTTTATTTTATTTAATACAAGGAGACTTCCAGCAGGAGTCACTTTAATCAGGATAGATCCCCTGTAAGTATGCTTTACCTGTGCGGTTCCTACTACAACTGAATCAGAGTAAGGCAGCACGTAGGAGTGTATCAAAACCCCTCCCTGATATAGTCTCTTTCCCTGTTTTTCAAACAAATAATGAATATTACCATCATCTATATAGACCCATGAGGGGCCCAGGCCAGAGAACAGCTTGAATGTAAGGAAAAACGCACTTAATTTTTTCATTCTTTGATACCAAGCAACCTGAGAAATTCCTCCTCATTTATAATTTTTAGCCCAAGTGCTTTTGCTCTTTCGTATTTTGATCCCGGATTCTCCCCAACCACAACGTAATCCACTTTCCTTGATACGGAGTTTTTAACAATTCCTCCTCTTTCTTCCACTAATGCTTTGGCCTGGGCTCGCGTCATGGAAGAAAGTGTCCCGGTAAATACAAACACCTTATCCTTAATAGGACTTTCCTTTTCCTCCTCCATCTCTTCTATTGGAGAAACCCCTGCCTTGAACATTTTCTCAAGCACCCTGAGGTTATTCTCATCTCTAAAAAATTCATATATAGAACGTGCCGTTTCCGGGCCAAAGCCTTCAATCTTAAGAAGATCCTCATAAGATGCTTTCATTATGTTTTCAAGAGTTTTAAACTTTTTAGCCAGTACTTTTGCTGTATATTCACCTACATTTGGGATACCAATTGCATATAAAAACCGTGCAAGAGGCCTTCTCTTTGACCTCTCAATGGCCTCTATGAGTTTGGTGGCAGATTTTTCAGCAAAACCAGGGAGCTTCAAAAGATCCTCTTTTTTAAGGTAATATATATCAGCAAGATCCTTAACGAGACCTCTATCTACGAGCATATTTGCAAGTTTCTCTCCAAGGCCTTCAATATCCATAGCCTTCCTCTGTGCGAAATGCCTGAGTGCACCCTTAAGTTTTGCGGGACAGGACATATTTACACATTTCAGATATACATTCTCCTTTACCAGTTTTGAACCACAAACAGGACAGCGTTCTGGTGGTACAATATCTCTCTCTGCACCTGTTCTTTTTTCAACAACAGGACCCACTATTTCTGGAATAACATCTCCTGCCCTTTGCACTATCACTCTATCCCCTATTTTGATTCCCAGCCTTTTTATTTCATCAAAATTATGCAAAGTTGCTCTCTGGACAATTACACCACCAACAAAGACAGGTTCAAGAATAGCAACAGGGGTAACAATTCCTGTCCTTCCAACTGAAAACACCACATCCTTAAGGACAGTTTCAGCCCTTTTGGGAGAAAACTTACCGGCTATCATGTATCTCGGTGCCCGCGAAGTTTCACCGAGTTTCTTCCATAACTCAAGATTGTTTACCTTTACCACTATCCCATCCAGCTCATATTCCATCTGCTCCCTTTTTTCCTCCATTTCATGATAATACTCAAGAACCTCTTCAATTCCATTGGCAATCTTTCTGGGCCTTGAAGCTTTAAAACCAAACTTCTCTACCGTGTCAAGTATTTCCGATTGCTTCTTAAATTCTATCCCCTCAACTACACCCACTCCCCAGGCTACGAAATCAAGTTTTCTTTGTGCAGTAATTTTGGGATCAAGCTGTCTCAATGAACCTGAAGCTGCATTTCTTGGATTGGCGAAAGTTTTCTCACCCCTTGCCTTTAACATCTCATTTAATTTTACAAAATCCTTTTTCTTCATAAGCACCTCGCCCCTCACCTGAAATTTGGGCGGTGGGTTATCTGTAAAAAGCCTGAGTGGAACCGATCTAATTGTTTTAACATTGTCCGTAACGTCTTCTCCTACATAGCCATCTCCACGAGTTGATGCTGTGGTAAGGATACCATTTATGTAGGTTATTTCGCAGGAAAGTCCATCAAATTTAGGCTCTACAAGGTACTCAATCTTCTCATCCCTTGGCAGACCCAGAATACGTTTAACCCTTGCATCAAATTCACGAAGCTCATCATCATTTCTTGCATCTTGAAGGGAATACATGGGCAGCTCATGTCTTACCTCTCCAAACTCCTTCCTGGGAGGAGCCCCAATTCTCTGGGTGGGAGAGTCAGGGGTTTTAAACTGAGGATACTTTTCCTCAAGTTCCACAAGGCGTCTGAAAAGAGCATCATATTCTTCATCAGATATCTCCGGACTGTCCAGCACATAATACCTGTAATTATGATACCGTATTTTTTCCCGGAGTTCCTCAATCTCTTTTTTTATTTTTTCAAGGTCTTCTTTCATACCACTACCTCCACTCTGTTTCTACCATTTTCTTTTGCCAAATAAAGGCCTTCATCTGCCCTTTTTATCATTGTTTCAAGAGTATCACCTGGCTTACACTGTGTGACACCCAGACTTATAGTAATCTTTTGCTTCGCCATTGGATATTTTTCCACTGCCTGTCTCAATCTCTCTGCAACCCTCTCGGCTTCTTTAATCCCTGTTCCTGGGAGAAAGATAACAAACTCTTCTCCTCCATACCTGCCCAGGACATCGGAGTCTCTGAGATTTGAAGAAAGGACACTTGCAACAGTCTTTAAAACCTCATCACCATACTGATGTCCATATGTATCATTAAACTTTTTAAAGTGATCAATATCAACCATTATAACCGAACATGGCTCTCCCTGCCTCATAGAATTATTAAAGTCTGCGGTAGCTCTGATCATGAAAAATCTCCGATTGAAAATCTGAGTCAATGGATCAAAAAATGCCATCTTGGCAAGTTTCTTTGCCTGACTCTTACCCGATTCATACAGAGCAAGTATCTCTGCAAGATGTATAAGAGCCCATTTTGCCTTTTCATTCTTGAGCAATATCCTCTTTTTTGCCACTATGATCCATCCATATTTCAGGTTTGAGTGAAGCGGGACAGGCACAACAGTTACATAATAATCCCCGGTTTTTATCTCTTTTACCTCCGTGATAGAATAGTCAAAACCAGCAAGTTCCTCAAAAATATACTGTTCATCAAATTCCAGGGGCGCCTTCATTACAAGCTTAAACTGCGCATTAAAATAGCCGATAAAATCCAGTTTAAACTTTTCCTTAAGATGTCTTATCAGTGTAAGAAAAGAATCCACTCCGGTTGTCTGCCTATGCACCTCTTCCAGAATTTCAGAAAACATTTTTATAAGATTCACCTCTTCCTCATCCATATCCATTTTTATGTATGCAAGTTGAAACGCCCAGGCTAACGTAAGAAAGAAGCCGCCTATTAAGAAGGCAGAAGAAATAAGAATGGCTGTTGTATTCATACCTCTGGAGAGGGGGGGTACAAGAAGAACCCAGGAAAAATCTTTATCAATGCTGGAAACAATGACTCTATATCCGCGTATCTTCTCCGGAACCTTCTTACTCAGTCTTTTCGGGAACAGAGCACTCGTGGCTACAAGGAGTTCTCCATCTTGGTACAATCCCACTTCCGTTTGAATCCCTTCTGTAAGCTTTCTCAAAAAACCGGGAGTTATAGGGATTCCAACTGACGCATGTCCCTGTTTAAGATCCATTTCAAGCCAATAATAAGGCTCACCAGAAAGAAGGGAGATCCGAAAATAGTATGGGATTTTCCTTGGCTTTGTTCCGGGTGGAAAAATTTTAATATTAGAAGAGTAAATAAGTTGACCCTTGTTGTTCCATAAAGCTCCATCTATGTTCATATCTCGCGCTTTAATATCCCTTATGAAAAACGTAAACTTTTTGAGATCGCCTTCCGTCATTCTAAGCTTATAGAAGAGTTCACTTTTCAGATTATCTATTCCATCAAGAAAAAACTTGTTATAAATCTGAGCAGTATATTGCTCAAGTTCACTGACCCCCTTTGCATACCCATGTTGTAATACTACGATTGTAAAAAAGGAAATAGTAAAAAAAAGCAGAAACGGCACAAAATATGGATTCTGAATAGTGGCACGCTTCAAAACTTTTTTAAATTTGGGATCTTTAAAATTGAGCCCAGTCATATTTTAATTTTAATTTAACCCCTGGCTTTTTTCAAGTTGTCGCTATTTTTCAAAAATACCTCTTCCAAAAGGGGTATTGGTTGGTCAAAATAAAAAGGGCGCCGGGGAATGAGGAAAGATGCAAGTGGTGTATGTTATTGTAAGGCGCTATAT
>JALVLE010000192.1 GCA_027033555.1 Caldifarciminota bacterium
TTCATAAATAGTGCCATCATATAATACAAATATTACCGTACTATCACCTATGGAACTCAACCTGCCCCTTTTTGCAACAATAGTCCTTACGTTTTGCTTGTTCCTTTGGGGTTCTATAATTTTTATTCCGGAAATCTGGCCTGTTTTCTCGTCCTTTCTTTCCACATATACCAAATAGTCATTTATATTTGTAAATACACCTTCTTCAACCTTCACTGCGGGCTTTTTAGCGTAAACACTGAAGATTAAATTTTTAACCCTGTGGTTTGCTTCTGGCAAAACCTTATCATTGAACCAGCACATGAATAAAAACACAAAAAATGCGAAGATTAAAGGGCCTTTTAATGTCCTTTTAAAACTTATACCAAGAGCTTTAAATGCCATTATCTCAAAATTCTGAGCAAGTTTGCCATAAGATACCAAAGACGCAATAAGCAATGCCATTGATACGGTCATTGCAAGAATGAAAGGCAACGAATAAAGGAATATTTTAACCACAGCAAAGAGCGGTACTCCCTTGCGGATTATAAGGTCCATAAGCTGATAAACTCTGTTTAAAAGAAGAAGGACGGTAAAAGTAGAAAGTCCCCCTAAAAAAGGCGAAATATGCTCTCTGATAAGATACCAGTCAATCTTTTTCATTTAGCTCTAAAGAAAAGGGAAAGCAGAACCGTGAGGAGTAAAGAAAGTAAAATACTTGTACCGATGGGAATATACACTACAAAGTTTTTACCTCTGATTACTATATCAAAAGGTAACCTGAACCCTGTCTGGCCAATGATCAGGAATAAAACTCCAATCAAAAGGAAAATGCCACCAATGAAAATCAACAGAATGCCAAAGTCTTTGAACATATCTAAATTTTAAAGTCCAGAAGGAAAACTTCAAAAAATTAAAAGGGGGCAAAGGCCCCCTTTTGATACACTGTTTCGGTCAGGTAATCAGTTTCTCAGCGGAGGCGCAAATGCGTTTATATCCTCGGGATTCGCCACAAGTGCTTTGAGCTGAGTCCTCAATGTATTTAATTGTCTTATTGTTATCGGATTCACATTGCGTTTGCCCTCTGCGTATTTTACTTTAAAGGAAATTGTAGTTATAACCCGTATTTCACCTGTTACTGGATTATAAATCACTGGGTGCACCACAAAAGAGGCGAGCCTAAAACCACTCATGGATCCAAGGTGTGTGAAACTTACCACATTCTCAGGATAAAACTCATTCTTAGAATACACCTTCTTATCGGGCTCTATAAATTTTTCCGGTACCTTAAAAGAAATGGGCACAGGTTTTTGCTGAGGCATCACTTTAAAACCTTTTCCGAGTGAAACAGTTTGCATATTCACTATCTCATACCCTGTATATGCAGCAGTTGCAGGTATCAGGACAATGACGCCCCGTGAAGGCAACATGGGGGAACCCAAAGGATTAACATAACCCAAATCCTCATAACTTACAGTTGTATAGCCTTTCTCCATTCCCAGCTTAACTTTATCGGGTGAGAAATTCAGCGTAATAATCCTCTCACCTGCCGAGAGGATTGTAAATGTGAGCAATAATGTAAACACGGTTTTCTTAAACATCATTCACCTCCTACCTGGTTTTAATCACTTTTCTGATAATATTCAAATCTCCGCCCTTTATTCTCACAAAGTAAATGCCTTCTCTCAAATCACTCACACCCAGTTTAAGGATACCTGAGCCCGCATTAATCTCTTTCTCATAGGACTTAACAAGCCTGCCATCCACTCCGAATATTCTAAGAGATACAATCTCTGAAGAAGAGAGCGCATACTTAAGCACAATGTTATCACGGAGTATATTGGAAAGAAGCAAAATACTTGCTGTTTTAATATGGTCATTATCTCTTATACCAGTAGTTGGTACAACAACAATAGTGTCCTGTGAATAAATATAATTGTGCTTTGTTGCGGTGATAAAAATGTTATTGGTCTCAGATGGGGTGAATGAGAAGATGGCCTGACCTGACGCGTCTGTAGTGTCCACCATGTAAATATAGTAGCTATCTCCCTGATACTTCTGAAGAAGGGTCACTATAGCACCTTCTACTGGAGCCTTTGAATCTGTCAAAGTGACAGTTATGTTAGTATCTGTACTCTGCAATATTGTATCATTGGGGATATTGGTGCTCATTATCAGTTGGACCGGAACATCTGTCCACATTTCAAGTGTTGGATCTCCAAAGAGGTTCCTTTCATATAAACACCACCTGAAATAATTGTCATTCTGGGCATCTGGAACCATTGAACTTTGCATATTTGCCCATACCTGTCCGAGGATATACAAACCGTTCTGGTGGAACGCACGGAAGAAGTATTTACTCTGTTCTCCGGATGGTCCAAGCGCACCCTCAGGAGAACTGTAACCCCATCCATATCTGGAATTAAACAGATCAGCAACAGCGCCACCATTTGTGGCATTCACAAGATGCTCTGCAAAGCAATCTCCTCCAGACACTTCATCCATCGCACCGGAGAAACATGCAATTGAAGTCACAACACTGAGCTTAGAAAAGCCATTACTCAAATTATCAGCATCTGAATTGTTCATCATGACAGAGCTTCCATTGTTGTAATACACTCCGTATTCATTTCCATGCCCCACGAAGTGCACAAGATGATATCCATTATTAAATTCATTGTTCACAGCCGCCTCACTTACCCCTTCTATATCTTCTCTCATAAACGTATGGGTCCAGTCTGCCGGATCAAATTGTACCATTGTATCAGGCATAGAAGTGCCGTGATTGGTATCCCAGAGATTTCCTTGAGGATGAAAACTGTTTTTCAAGTAAGTTGCAGAGGTATTCGGAGACTTTTCATAAGCCAGCACTTTATTCACAAAGTTTTGCACTTGAGAGGTGGTTTTCACCGGCGCTCTGCCCACGTACACATCAGGATACATATCCACATTATCACTGGTCTCTCCATAAGTATGATCACCATCTGCATCCCAGGTGCCATCCAGGTCAGCGAAGTAAAGATCAGTGATTATGGTATCCTCGTCGCTATAATATCCAGCACCTGATTCAAATACAAATGCATCTCTTCTTGGTACTATTTCTTCACCATTCTCGTAATCACATTGCCCACCAAGTAGGAAATACATGGTTCCATAATTGTTGTGCATGTCTATAATAAAATTCCTTATTTTTTCTGCGTTATCATACCCTGAATAGTTGGCATAGATGGTATCAAGAGTTATAATTCTCGTCTTTATGCCCTTCTGGTTTTTCCAGTCTGCAAGTGGCTGGAAATAAGGAGCAAAGGAAGATGAAGTAATAATAACAAATTCGGCTGCTCCTGTGCCACCACCACCTCCACCAGAACCCCATGTGTAGGTCTCAGCATGGGAGTTGTCTGTCTCATCAGTTTCAGATATTGTATCTGTGGCATCCGCTGTTATCTGATACGTGTAACTACCAGCTGCATCCTCATGTATCTTATAGTTCTTCACATATACATAATAATTGGCCTGTAAACCAGGGACATACCACCCTACAATTGGATTACCTTCTCTGTACAGATAGATATAAAATGTATCCGTATCTGGCACAGCTTCCGGCCCAAAATTAGCCACAGCCCAGTGAACATATTGTGAATCACTTGGTGCTGTACTGTAATTTCCGGGTGGCGCTGCTGTTGTATCATCAGGAGTTGCAGAAATAACAAGTGGTGCATACCATCCAGGTGGCTGATATGGTGCAAGGTTACAGGTATATCCAGTATCACCGGAGGTGTTCACATAGGCATTGATTGCCCATGTCCAATTTGTGTCTATCCAGGTTGAATGTTCCCAACTTCCATTCCACATGTCAAAAGATCTATCATCTCTTGGAGGTGCAACATCCCCTACAAGGGCGAGGGTATCTACTCCTGAAAGAAGGGAGTATCCTATATAAAAATCACCTGTACCAACTGATATATTGAGTGAAGAAAGGTCAATGTAAGTAAGGTCGCTTCCATCTGTAACAAGATCACTTGTTGATACGTCAACATAACCTATTTCATTTCCAGGTTCTCCTCCATTGTCATCCCACACGTGAACTCTTATATAACCTGTCCCAACCAGGTGGTAAAAATAAAAGGCTGCGCCCTGGAGGGTTCCAGAATTTACCGGCGTAAATCTTATTGTGTATAGAGAATCATTGTAACTATCCGGCATATCCCAGTAGTATAGATCCGCGTTAGGATCCC
>JALVLE010000193.1 GCA_027033555.1 Caldifarciminota bacterium
AGTTATCTTTTTTATCATCCTTCCTGTTATGTCATACAAAGTAATCATCACTTCTGCGTTCTGAGGAGCTGTATATTTTATTATCAGCCTGTTTTCATTAAATACTATTTCCTTTATTCTGTATCTTTCACGGTTCTTTTTATTCTCGTAAATACCTACATTAAACGAATAGGCTCCAGTATCCGGATCTCTACTTACATTTCCCGCATAATCCTCAGCTAAAATATAGTACTCTATCTTTACACTTATTTGCGAATCAACCTCTGGAATAGTATCTACATACCAGTTATCAAATAGACTCACCATCGTATCCTCCACCCATACACCATTGCCCACTCTATAATAAAGAAGCGGGTGATGCAATCCTCCATTATCTGTTACCTTTGCTTTTATATTAAAAGGTCCAAAATAATAACCTGTATCACTCCAGACAGTTACACTATCTATACGTGGGGGAGTAAGGTCTATATTAATCTGCCATGCAGAAGACCAGGAAGATTCATTCCCTGCAAGGTCATAAGCTTTTACTTTCCAGAAATAGGTTCCATCTATAAGGCTTACAGTATCCTGTGTAAATCCTGTGGTATCTATAAGTACAGAAGTTGTAAAACTGGAAGCAGTATCTACCATCAATACGTACCTCACAGGTGATTTATAGAATTTCGTTACAGCCTCCCATTCAAATACCACAACACTTTCAGCAACCCAGCTTCCACTATCTGGAAACAAAAGCGCTGGAACCTGAGGCGTATCGGTGTCCACCTCCAGTCTGTACACAGAAGACCACTCCCCAATATTACCTGCCCTATCAATAGCCCGTACTCGCCAGTAATACACAGAATCTGAAAGGTACTGAACAAGAGCTGTGTCACTACCTGTGTTTATTTCAACCACACCAAGCGTAAACATACTGTCAAAAGCACGCTGGTATGTATAAGATTCTGTTCCACTCACACTGTCATATGCAACATGCCAAATAAAGATAACAGAATCCTGATTGGAATACCCGCCATTTTCAGGTTCTACAAGTTCTACTTGCATGGGAGTATCTGAATCAATCATAAAATCTCCATTGCATTCATCCTCTCCTAAAGTATCTCCTGCAATAGAGAGAGCCTGTATCTTTACCCGACATCGTGAAGAGCTTATTACCGGTATCGTCCAGATATAAAAGGTATCTGAAACAGGAATATTATCCGCTATAATGTAGGGATAACTTGCACCTCCATCTATAGAATAAAGAATACGCAAATAATCCTCTCCAAGCTTATTGGCGCATTTAAACTTTAGAGTATAATTTTCCCCGCCACGCATTACCTCACCCGGCATCGGAGATTTTATAATCACTTCGTTTGTTTTCATAAGATATACATCGCTATTGGATGTTCCCACATATTTGGCACCGGTCAGAATCCATCCACCACCCCACCCATTTTCAATTGAATAGCACCTGTGCACATTATCTCCTCCGATTATTTTTGTCCAGATGGTATCACCGTTCTGTCCTAATCTCAGCAACCATATATATTCATCTGTACCAGAAATATATCCGCCAACAATATATCCCTGACCGGGGATTTCCCTTGCAGAATATCCATATTCATTGGGAAGCCTTCCATAAACCCTCGTCCATATCGTATCCCCTGCATCATTGATTTTTACAAGATAAACATCATAGTTTAGGCCACTAAAAGTACCGGTAATAAGATAACCACCATCAGAAGTACTTATAACAGAATACCCTCTACCCCCGCCATTGCCTCCATAAGTTTTTGTAAACAAGGTATCTCCTGCCTCATCTATTTTCAAAAGACAAACCTCACTACCTGTACCGGATACATACATCTCCCCTACCACCACGTACCCACTGTCTATGGCTCTAATTATTCCATAGGCTTTGTCAAGTCCTCCGCTCCCATAAGTTTTTGTCCAGAGTGTATCTCCGTTTTCGTCTGTTTTCACAAGGTATATATCATAGGAGCCTGCCCCATAAGACGCAGTATAACCTGCAATGATAAATCCGCCATCTGGTGTTTCTACTACCTGATATCCTATCTCATCGTCTGGCCCACCATATGTGTGAGTCCACAACGTGTCACCATTTCTATCAATTTTTAGTAGATAAATGTCTTTGTACCCCGGGTATGCGCCATAAGAAGCGGTATAACCTACTATAACATATTGAGTATCACGAGTTTCTATAACACATCTGCCTTCATCATCATCGCTGCCACCATATGTTCTTGTCCATACTGTATCTCCTTTCTCGTCTATTTTCATTATATAAACATCCTTTCCACCGGCCCCATAAGAAGCAGTATAGCCTGTTACAATGTAACCCCTATCATAGGTTTTTGTCACCCAATACCCTTCTTCTTCCTCGTTTCCTCCATATGCTTTCTCCCAGTCAACTTCCTGCGCAGAAAGCGGGGCAATAAGTACTATCAACGCTATTATAGGGACCAAAGACAGTCGTTTAACCCATGAATTAACCTCAGACATTTGCCCTCCTCCTTAATTAATAATATTATAATTAAAGTTTTGTGACTGTTCAATTTACAGAACAAATAACCTCTTATAATCATTCTTAAAAACAGCGAATCTTAAAAACAGCAAAATTAAAGCGAACTGGAAAGTACCAGCTTTATAAAGGTTAAAAATTTTCCTGCATTCAAAAAGGGGGCCATTGCGCCCCTTTTATTTTTACAGTTTCTATTTTACCACGACGAATTTTTTCACAATATGCGTCCCCCCACGCAATTCCATGCTTACAAAGTAAACTCCTGTTTTTAAACGGGTTAAGGCATGGGTATGATAACCTGCACCAGCTACGCCTTTGAATACTTCTTCCACTTTTCTTCCTGAAATATCAAATATGCTTACCTCAACGTACTTCTTTTCGGGCAGGGCAAATGTTATAGTGCCACGACTTTTTACAGGGTTTTGCACAAAGAGAAGAGGATAAGTAATTTTTATGTTAGACCGGTCGGCTATTTTAAGAGCCTGGCCTACATTGCTTATCTCAATAGTGAATGAGGACTTGCTCATTGTAGGATTTTTGTTCACCACAAGCAGCGCAAAGGTATCTGGTGTAATGACAGTAAACGTAATGGTTTCGTCCCCACCAGGCCCATTTGCATCACTTTTTGCATAAGCCTCATCAATGGTTTTATAAGGATCTTCAGCAGGATCATAGTTAGTGCCAAGCAGATACACAGCTAAATCCTGGGTTGTGCTTTTATTAGTTACAGTTATACTTACTGTACCTGCTCCTCCAGGAATGTACAAATCTTCCACATGGGCAAGATCAGAAGTGTTCATAGTGATAGCTACAGGGTCTCCAGTAGGACTGTATTCAAGAATGTATGTGGGAGCTGCAAGTTCAATGAAATAACTATCTCTCACTGTGCCAAAAGAATTTACCCCAAACCAGAAATTCCGTGAGGACTGTATATCCATGCCTGCAATTCCTATAACCTCAATAGTGTCAGGGCCATGCATTGAGGCCTCCACTGGCTCTGTAAAACCTGTAGTAGAACTTGTAGGCTCATCTATATAAAGCCTCAAATCAAGGTCAATACTATCGCCACTATTGCCATAATTGCAATTTCTCATGGCTACAACATACCATGAAGGAGCATTTACCCTCACACGGTAAATATCAACCTGATGATTCTTCCCACCTGAGACACCAAAGAGATCTGGTGCCATCTCTTTTGACTTATATATGATATTGGGCGACATCTTCCATGTAGGTCGGAATGTGTATTGCTGTCCCCAGTATCTGAGATAATTGTTGAAGATATTTGAAGAGATTGCATGATACCAGTCAAGTCCAATATAGAAAGTATGTCTTCCAGAGGGAATGGTGTCCACAAAATCCGTAGAGTAAATATAATGCCACCCTAAAATGGTATCCGGACCCGGTACATACACCGCCCCACGACCATAATTATCAAGGAAAAGGAAATTCCACATTGTATCTCCATTTCGTATAATTGCTGCAGAATCGGCTCTCTCAAGTGCTACCCAGCCGCTGATATATACAGCACTATCACCATATATAACGTTTGTATTTCCATAGTCTCCTGAATCATTACTTACCACAATGGGCCACGCCCAGTTTTCTGGCTTATAATACGATATCTGTGGATGATTATGAGTTATTTCTGCATA
>JALVLE010000194.1 GCA_027033555.1 Caldifarciminota bacterium
AAATAAGGAAGTCTCTCTATATCATTTGGCACAAGAGGCGGAAACACAAATGAATGAGAGTAAAAATCTTTAACAATAAGAGTATCCTCCTCAAAAACCGGGAGAGTATCTCTCCCGGTCGCTACCAAAATTATGAATACTAACAGAAACATCTTACTATTGTTCTACAATACCTATATGGGCATAAATTCGGGCATAACCACCATAATAATAATAACCAGAACCTAAATAATTGATTCTCACATATCCTACATAATCATCGTCAAATCTGAGCCCTCCATCCTCTTCCCAAACCTTACAGTCAAATTCCGGACTATACTCATATGATGGATGCGTAAATAGGATCAAAGTAATACCATCTATTGGCCCAGTTAACATCCCATTGTCCGCTATTAAAATCTGTACGCTTCGCATAATTTACATTTTCAACAGGGACACATACTGTATAAATTTCCATAGGATTCCACGACCCATCAAAATTTTTACCAATGTACATACCTCGTGAAAACGATACAGCATATCTTTGAGTTTCAGTAGATTTAGTGGAGTAACTACGCAACTTATTAACATTGAGAGTGTCTCCCTCCCACCATTCTGGAGATATAACCATAACAGGAACTTTATCAAACTCTTTTACACCTATTATCTTCACCAATTTACCATCTTTGTATAATGGTATAGATGAAATATCCTTTTCATTCTTCATGGGGTTGAATACTTCCCAATTGCCAATCTTTAAACCATTTATCTCTAATAAGCAAAACGAAACTATCTTCTGGATATTTTTCTTTCAACCTCTCGTACATTCTTTCAGCCACAATTCCAAGTCTTACCGCATTATATAATGACATTTTTCTCACATGCCTCATGTCAGTTAACTCAAATGATTTCCAAAATTCATTTATCTTTCTTGTATTTTTCCTTCTTATAGCAAAATATTCTATAGAAGAGGATAATTCTAACGCTACATTTTCCAGAACGTTAACATTTGAGGTATTATCATCTGAATATATACTCACCACTTTTGAACACCCTATCACAGTAATATAATTATACCTGCCTGCAGGCATCACATTTATTATACAGCAAAAAATAAATATTGTCAATTTTTCGCTATTCCTCAAAAATAACTCATCCGCAAGGAGTATTGTTTCCTCAAAATAAAGGTAGTAAAAATTCAGGTGGAATAAACATCGTATTTTGGTAAACTCTAATTTTGAGGAAGATGGGTGTGTGAAATCAAATAGCAGTTTTTTGAGAAAACTAAGTCACTCTTATACTTGGCTATTACTCGAGAAATACACTATACAAAAATTTAGATAACTTTTTAGTCTTCTCTGCTACTGTCATCCAAGGCTATATTTACTTTAAAAAACCATCTTCTTTCAGATATGAGCGGATAGTGTCATGGATGCTTTCGTGATATTTGAGATCCCGGATATAAGAGATAAATTCTTCTTCAATGCGAGCTAAACTTACTCCGAATATCTCCAAAAAACATTTGTCAAAATCATCCCCCACGGTTTTATAAAAACTCTTGAATATTTCAATGCCAAAAATGGAGACAAGATAATTTACAAAAGAACCCGCAATGGGGTAGGTAATAATATCGCTGTAACGATAAAACTCGTTATTATCTGCTAATCTGGATAGATTTACATATAACCCCTTGTTTATAAAAATCTGCACCCAGGCTTCATTTGGTATTCCCCACCATACCTTATCAAAAAACATAGCAAGACCTTCACGAAGTAAAGCCTGTTTGGGGTTCCCGAGTGTATTATAAGATATTATATGCGCATCTTCATGGGTTCCAACAATTTTTAGTTTTTCATTATATACCGCATAAATTTTATCGGGCATTTTAGTGGCTCCATTTGCAGGTTCATTGTCCCCGTACATCTTGCCCACTTCCTCTGGCGATTCACATAAGAAATACTGGATTTTCCTATCCATTTTTACTTTCAGAACCTTGCAAATGTAACTATAACATCTCTCCTGAAGTGCTATTATTTCATCAATATTTTTCTCCGCTAAGGAGTTTTTGTGGTAATGGAAAATATAATGCTGTGTTTCTTTTTTATTCCACATGATAAAACATCAAACTAATTTTTAAAGTATTCAATGCAACTTTTGATAGATATTTGAAACGCGAAACGATAGCTAAGAGCATAGCAAGATACACGCTTGTTTTATAAAGTCTGCTTACTCTTTCTTCTCTCCATCCATATATTCAAACAATGTTGGTATCGCATTTTTAGTATTTGTTTTTCTATATCTTCCAACAAACTCCCCTCTTTCTTTTCTCTCTTTAAACGTTTTTCTCACTACATGTTTTGACAATTCATTCTCAACTCTCGGAATTTCTTTTTTATAATTTTTCAATCTATTAATGCTGTACTCTACATAATCTTTTGATATATCAATTCCTACATAGTGATGCCCTAAAATCTTTGCTGCAACAAGGGTGGTACCACTACCACAGTAGGGATCAATTACAACCCCTCCTTTCCTATCATCCATTATTGAATAAATGGCTCTTACCGGTAATTCAATAGGAAAAGGAGCAGGGTGGGGATTGTTGTTTTCTGGTGGAAATCTCCAAATTGACGTTAGAAGTGCATGTTTTGACTTTAACTCTTCACCTATGAGATTTTCGCTTTTTGGCTTATAAAGCCAATATATTCTTTCCTCTACTTGCCAAAATCTCCAGCCCCTTATATTCGCTGCAATCATTCTATCCCATATTATTTCTTGTCTGATAACCCATTTTGTCTTTCTCAGCCAATCCATTGGATGGAGCATGATGCCCCTTTCCCATCTGATTTTATGATTATAGAAAAATGAACCTCCGGGTTTAATTATCCTATAAAGCTCATTTAAAACCTCTATCTGAATACTCTGATACCTTTCCTCTGGCATATTATCAGTTGCACCTTTATATACAACCTTATCAACCAGCCAGCCCTTTTTGTTTTCTCTTTTATTATAGGGCGGGGAGGTTACACCCATATCTATACTGTTATCTGGTATCTTTTTTAAAACCTCCAAAGCATCTCCGCATATTATTTTATCCAGGAATTCTTCAATCATCTGGAGCCACCCCCATTAAGAACTCATAAAATCCTTTCACAATGTTCTTTTTGTATTTTACAAGTTCTGATTTAGGAAGACAGAAAACTACTTTTAATTCTTTACAACCTATGAAATCTCTGTAATCAAAATTTGCGCTTCTCAGGAATCGCCCCGTAACATCTCCTTGTGGGAACTTTTTATTTAACTGACGTTTAAGTTTCGACACAAACGACTCACATTTAAATGGGAACTCTAAAATATAGATCAATTTTCCATCCACAAACCCACTAACCAGCATATGTAAATTCTCCTTCAGGTCTCTCTCCAAACGTTCATGGGTATAATCAGTAAAATTTCCTCCCCCATTTAACTTTCGTTTTCCGTCACTTCTTACATTTTTGGGTTTTGCCTCACACATTAAAGGTCTTCCATAAACATTCTGCATGTATCCATTGTATCCTATTTTACCCTCGGTATGCTGATAACCAGCGATTGTTACAGTTAGAAATTCTCGTAAGGTAGAGGAATTTTTATCATTTATGTACATAGTAATCAAGTCTATCAAAACGGCTATAAGGTTATTTTTAGATTTACCTAAAAGATATTCATTTAATTCTTTATCAGATTCTGTTGCATATATTTTTATTATTTCCGCCAATTCTCTGTTCATTTCTAAGCCTTTTTATCAATCTAAAACCTCATATACATCCAAAATTCTTACTGTCTTAAAGGTGTTACTTGCCAGAAATAGAAATCCCTTATTTGTATTACTCACTAACCTAATCGCTTTATCCTTTTTAATATACAAGTGCATTACAATTCCTAAGACGTAGCTACAATTCAACACTGTCACAATCTTCACGTTGAATGATTATACACTTACCCTCACAAAAATCAAACCTATACTTTATCTTTTTAGGATACTATCATCAATTATCTTCTCATCTGTGTTACATAAAAGTTGCTGATTATAAACGTTTAGCATCAACCACTCCTTACCCCACAAAATTTGATTTTTGTCTTTTTGTGGGGTAAAAGGGGAGGTTGGCAATAGTGAAAGTGTTTTGAAAGTTCCGACCAGGCTCTTTATAAT
>JALVLE010000195.1 GCA_027033555.1 Caldifarciminota bacterium
GCAGTGTAAACTAAATTGTGTCAGAGATAGGGAAATCCTCCTTTCGGGGGAAAAGAGTTATAATAGAAACAAAAAAGAAACAAACAACAAAACCCCGAAAGGAGGGCAAAAATGACCAACGATATAATAATAAGCCAACTTCGGGAGATATTCAAGGGTATGATAGGAGAGGTATTGAGGGAAGAGCGTAGGGAGTATTTAGAGGTTATTCAAAGAGTTAAAAGATTACCTGAGGGTGAGAGGATTTTTACAAAATGAGTTAAGTGCGGAGAAATTTTTATACGTATTCTTTAAAGAAAAGAGCGAAAGATATGAGAACCGCAGTTTAAGGTATTCGGATACTGTCATCAATTTTCTTTCTTCCCTTGAAAATGGAGGTGCTTTATGATTGACACAATTAACTTGACACTACCCATTACGCTTATTGCCTTCACAGATAGCAAATATCCGGATATATACTGGTTTATTGATGGTAAATTTTACACAAAAAGCAAAAGCGGAGAGTCAGTTGTATGGCTACCTATTCCAGGCTGGCATCGGTTTTATGCAGAAGACAGAGAGGGAAGATCAGATTATGTAGAAATAAACGTTGAAAAGGTTCCTATTTTTTAGCCTTTAAGAGGAAAGCTTCAATAAATCCATCAATGTCTCCGTCCATTACCGCATCTACATTCCCTGTTTCATAGCCTGTTCTATGATCTTTTACCAGCTTGTAAGGGTGCATCACGTAGGAACGAATCTGATGGCCCCAACCTATATCCCCTTTTTCCTTTTCTATATCTCCCATTTTAGCCTTTTCCTCCTCCAGTTTAAGCTCATATAATCTTGACCGAAGTATTTTAAGGGCCGTTTGTTTATTCTGGAATTGCGAGCGTTCTGATTGGCATGTTACCACTATACCGGTTGGAATGTGGGTTATTCTCACTGCGGTTTCATTTTTTTGCATGTGCTGGCCTCCAGGCCCGGAGGAGCGGAAGGTGTCTATTTTAAGTTCTTCTTCCTTTATTTCAACTTCAACCTCTTCAGCCTCAGGATATACGAAAACCGAAGCAAAGGAAGTATGTCTTCTTCTTGATGCGTCAAAAGGCGAGATTCTAACAAGGCGGTGAACCCCCCTTTCAGCTTTTAGATAGCCGTAGGCATATGGTCCCTCTACGAGAATGGTCACGTCCTTAATACCCGCTTCATCTCCAGGCTGAAAATTCAGGATTTTGTGTTTATAACCCTTCCTTTCTATCCATCTTAAATACATTCGCATTAACATCTGCGCCCAATCCTGTGATTCTGTTCCACCTGCTCCCGGGTGAATAGAAAGAATAGCATTTTTTTTGTCCTCTGGTCTGTTTAGAGTGGCCTTTATTTTTAAATCTTTTAATTTTTTCTCAAAGTTCTTCAGTTCTTTTTCATATTCTTGATAAAGTTCCTCATCTTCTTCTTTCATTTCTTCCAACTCAATAAGGTACTGTAGCAAATTGTCCATTTCTTCATAAGCACGGATTTCCTCACTTATTGCTTTGTATTCAATGTTGATTTTTCTGGCTTTATCTGGATTTTTCCATATATCAGGATTCTTTCTCTCCTCTTCAAGTTCTAAAAGCTTCTTCTTCTTTTCTTCTATTTGAACAAAATTACGTAATTTCCTGTAATCTTCCTTTAGAGCTGCCAGTCTGCTATCCATACTACCTTGAGACTATTTCAACTGTAATTCCTTCTTTTGTTATTTTAATGTGTGAGATTTTAAGGTCCTCTGCCATTTCTGGTAAAGAATTGTATATAAGGGCTGTTGGCACTATCAAGCTGTCCTGTGTTATCTTTATAGGGTGCAGTCTTTCTGTTCCAAATGTGTGCAAAAACGTAAAAAGTGCTCTATTCATTTCAAAGGGAATAACAATCTCGTTCTCTCTTATTAGTGGATTTTTAAATGTTACTTCAACGGGTACAAGGCTTGAACCTTTTATTTTAAGTGTGTTGTCGTCAAAATCCATATCTATTTGGCTCATGTAATAACTCAGAAAAGGAGTGAGTACGTGCTGTAAAAAGTCATGGGGCAATTTTATAGTAAACTTACCATCCTCCGCGATTTTATGATAAATATAAGATAATATTCCCTGTTTCAGCCTGGTTTTAAAGGGCATGGTAAAATTCCTTTATCTTTTCAACCACATAACTCTGTTCATCCTCCGTAAGAAAAGGGTGCATGGGAAGTGCAAGCACTTCTCTGGTTGCCTTTTCTGTAACCGGAAAATCTCCTTCTTTATACCCAAGATCAACGAAACATTTTTGCAAATGAAGCCCCAGGGGATAATATATATTTGTGCCTATACCCTTTTCTTTTAAATAATTCTTTAATCCATCCCTTTTCTTTGCCCTGATAACAAATTGATTCCAGACATGACGTGTTGACTTAGGATGGACATAAGGAAGTTGTATCTGCTCTAATAATCCCGCTTCTTTAAATAAGCTTATGTATCTTTGTGCTCTTTTCTCCCTTTCGTTGCTCCATTTATCAAGGTAGTTCAATTTCACAAGCAGAAATGCCGCATGTAGCTCATCAAGCCGTGAGTTTACACCAACGTATGTATGAAAATACTTTTTCTCTGCCCCGTGTACCCTTAAAATTTTAATAAGGTAGTCAAGCTTCTCATCGTTTGTTACCACCATACCTCCATCGCCTGCTGTGCCGAGATTCTTTGTAGGGAAGAAAGAGTAGATACCCAGATTGCCAAATGTCCCAACTTTTTTACCACCAAATTCTGCACCTATTGATTGCGCCGCATCTTCAATTACCTTAAGGTTGTATTTTCTTGCAATTTCCGTAATTTTATCCATTTCTGCAGCCTGTCCAAAAAGATGTACGGGCACTATGGCACGGATCTTTATGTATCCGGTATGGTGTTTTATACGGGTACCGTCTTCCTGCACCTCGCCCTTTTCAAGAATGTTGAGAATACTATCAGGGGAAATATTAAATGTTTTTTCATCTATGTCAGCAAAAACGGGGATACCACCCACACGATAAGCCGCGCTTGCAGTTGCAAAAAAGGTGAAAGGTGTGGTTATTACACCTTCCCCTCTCTTTAGACCGATAGCCATCATGGAGAGTAGAAGAGCATCGCTTCCTGAAGCCACGCCTTTTGCATGACGTGTGCCTGTATATTCCGCTATTTTCTTCTCAAGTTCTTCCACGTGTGGACCGAGAATATATCTTCCGGATGCAAGCACTTCCTCGGCCTTTTTAAGCAATTGATCTTTTATTAACTCGTATTCTCTTTTTAGATCCAGTTGCGGAACCTGCATTTTACCTCCCAAGTTATATATACAATTATCATGCAAGAAAAAGGAATGTGCAAAAGATAGCGCAGACATCTACTAAAAATAGCGTTAACTACCAGGAAGCTTTAAAATAAGGTTATATACGAGGGTTATAACTAAAGACATATGTACTCAAAGCGCTACGGAAAAAAAAATACTTTACTTTTTAGGTGGCATTTTTGTTCTGGCAATATTCTATATAGCCACACGATAGCCACACGGTATTCTATAAGTTATTTTACAATCTCAGATAATTTAAAACACCTATTAGGGTGGAAGAAGCACGTTGTTTTGTATCTAATGTTTTTCCATTGTCCTCTATTATATTCACTTTTATTATTAGGTTCAGTTCTTAGTGGAGCCGTTTACCAAACAGTAGCCGATCGTTTTTTATATTTGTTTTCTGATAGAATTGAAATTTTTGTAATAGTGCTTGGTGTATTTCTTTTTAGGCTTTTATATACACATATTACAGCTCCTTTAAAAGGTCCCTTATCCGGGTTTTTAAGCCGGGAACAAATCATATTGATTAGAACATTGCTTTTGCCCTTGATTATTACATTTGGGATTATTTTTGTAAGCCAATCTTTTCACTGTTTAAAGAAACAAAAGCATTTTTTTAGATGTCGGAGCAAAAGTTTTGATTTATTTCATATTTTCCAGGCTTTTTGTAGACGCCCAAATAGCACTAGAGAAAGGGGTTTTTGCTCCGGTGCTTATTTCATGGATCTTTTTGTGGGCGCTGGGCTATGAAAAATGCAAAAGTGGTTCTTATAATTTATGTATAATAAAATGTCAAAAGATCCAAGGGTGAACATTGTGCGTTTTGAAAAGATGAAAAACTCCATGGATAACACATGGTATCGTTATAAAGGAAGGAACGTTTACATATTGTCCCGGCCAGGCATTTCTCTGATGGTGGAGTTTTCAGGAAATAACTTTAGATGATATGCAATTTCTAAAATCAAAAGTTTACTGGTTGTTATTATGGAGTATAGCTCTGATATATTATATTCTTTCCACATCTTATTCTATAGGGTTAGATGGTGATAGTATTACTTATTTTAAAATGGCCGAATGGATGGTAAATTTTATTAAACAAAATAATCAGAGAAAATATCCAACATATTTTTTTCATTTTCCTCCTCTATATCCTATTTTTTTGTCAATTGCCGTGTTGTTTAAAAGCAAGATATATGAAATTGTTAGAATTTTTCATGGAATTCTTCTTTTAGTAAATGTTACTATCCTGAATAAATTGTTGAAAAGGGTAACTTATCGGAATGATGTTTCTTTTATTGGTACTGTGCTTTTTATTGCACTTTTGCTTCAGTGGCATTCCTTGGCTTTGTCAGAAGAACTCTTTTTTACTTTTGAAATGCTTTTTATATATTTTTTGTGCACTAATAAAAATCTTGTTAGGGCCGCTGGCCTGGTGAAAATGACAATTATCATAAGTCTGTCTCTTCTTACAAGGTATGCCGGTGTGGTCTTTTTGCTGTGTATTTTATTATACTACATACGACCAATTAATGAAACGATTAATAAAAGAGAAATGAGTAAAATTGTTTTTATTTTAATATTTTCTATTTTACCAGTTGTTGCGTATATACTTTATGGAAAATACGTCTCATCTCGTGTGGCGGATAGAAGTTTTGGATTGTACTATAAAGGATTTTGCAATTTCTGCATATTATTCCTTATAGAATTTATCTATGCTTTTTTGCCGGTTAAAACGCTTGTGTTAAAAAATGCATATGGACTTGCATCAATACTTACGTTGATAGCTCTGCCTTTTACACTGTTAGGGGTGTATGGCCCAATATATATGTTTTTAAAAGAAAATAAATATGCTTTGAACGAGCGCATAATAAAGTGCATAATTTGTTGTATAGGGACGTATTTTATATTTATTATGTTTAGCAGGTTATTTATAGATGCCTTTATTCCTCCGAATTTTCGTATGTTTTCGCCAGTGGTGATTATGATCCTTGTGATCTGGGGAATCTCGGTTAATACTATGAGAAAAAGATTTTCTAAAACATGGATAGGAATGTATGTATTATTGGTGGTCATTGATGGCGCAGCTCTGGCAGTTGTTAAAGGCTATGAGGGCTGGGGGTATACCCAAAAAAAATGGAGAAATTCGCCTTTGATTGTGTATTCAAAAGAAATAATTCCGGATTCTGTTGTAATATACACCAATGTACCTGAATTTTTTTATATATACGTTCCACAAAAAAGGGTGGTTCTTCTGCCTTTTAAATACAATCCATATAACCTGAAGCCTGTGATTTTCTGGAGGGATAGCATCTTAGAAATTGCGGAAATGGTAAAAGAAGGGAGAGCCTGTATAGTTTATTTCAAGGGGTATTATAAACATTCTGTTAATGAGGAGGATATAGAAAAAACATGCGAAATTACACCTGTAGTGCAATCACCAGATGGGAGTATTTTTTGTGGATTATCTAAAGGAAAGTGAGAATTATATCTGGTAATCGCCAGAATAGGTAATACTGTCCTTGATTTTTGCGTTATAATTAAAACATGCTGATATTTATAGGATTTGGCGACAAGGAGCTGGATAAGATAAAAAAATACATTGATGCGTCGGATATATTTTCCATTAATAGCGCTTCAAAGGCTGTGTCGCTGGGTGAAATAATTAATAACATTGAAAAGTATGCAGGAGATGGTACCTGGCATATGCAAAAGTTTGTGCTTATGCATGGACTTACAAACCAGGACATAAAAAATGTTCTCTCAGTATTTAAACAGCTTGGCATGAAAGACGTTATTTTTGCCACTACCACCCCCACTTCCCTCAATTGGACTCTTCAGCATCTTCTTGACGAACTTGTAGAAGAGCACGAGTATTTTAAGAAGAGAAGAGCCAGATAGCATTTATTCTGTGCATTCTCCCCGATTGTTTGCACAAAAATTGTGCAGGATAGAGGTATGTAACTGGCATTCGGTTTGCTATTATCAATGTGGAAACAGGAGGTGTAAAATGAGAATTTTGAAGTTGATTCTTGTAATAGGGATTATAGGAGGAGCGGCATGTGCACGGAGAACATATCCTCTCCTTCCTCCTCAGGACGTAGAATCTATTACTGGAGACAATGAGATTATTCTTGTCTGGGGCAAGGTGCAAAATCCTCACGTTGTCTCTTACAGGATTTACAGAAATGATAAGCCTTATGGTTATTTTGAGCTTATTGATGAGGTGAGTACTACTTCCTATGTGGATCATGATGTGGTAAATGGAGTTACCTATTACTATGCCCTTTCAAGTGTTGACGAGTTTGGAAATGAAAGCGACCTCACTTCCTATCCCATTTTTGATACTCCAAGACCGGAAAGGCATAATCAACGTGTTTTCGCCTATTCCTATTCACACGATACTATGGGTCTTTCGGGGTATCTCCTTGCAGAATTTTCACCTGTCCCGAAAGATAGTGGGGATTTCTATTTTACATATAAAAATGGGTCTCCTGTTATCATATGCAAACCCTCAACGTATATTCAGGACATGGGGAAGACGCAGGATTTGACAGATATTAACTGGGCTCCTGATGAAGGATGGACAATGGAAAGTGCTACGCTCCTTTCAGGACATTCTTATGTGATCTGGACGCAGGATAATCATTTTGCGCATGTAAGATTGCAAAGGATTACAGGCGAGTATATCCTTTTTGATGTGGCGTATCAGACTGACCCGGGCAATCATGAACTATCCATTGGAAGAAATAAAGGGGTCATATATTTGAAAACAGGGAGGTGAACTATGTTCTGGACAATTATTGTAGGATTGAGTCTTCTCTCTTATGAGGGAAGCGTTGCAAGGGTGCGTACCGTGGTGGGAGATGCGATGGTGCTCCCCTACGGTGCGGAGGATTGGGAGTACCTTGTAAAAAATGACATTATTTCAGAAGGAGATATGGTGAAAACCCTTTATGATTCAAGGCTGGTGTTTGAGTTTGGAAGAGGTAATGTGGTGTCATTGGATGAAGACACTAAAATAGAGATAATAAGGCTTGATGATGATTTTGTTTTCAGATTGCAGACTGGAAGGGCAAGGGTGATGACAAGGGAGGCAAGCGGTAAAGTGATAGTGATGAATACGGAAGTGAATATATATGAATATAGCACGGTGAGAGTGCAGAAAGAGGGTGCTATTGCCAAGGCCTCGGTAATAAGGGGTGAAGCTGAAATAGAAGGTGAAATAGTGAGGGCGGGTGAGATGGCAAGAATATATCCTGATGGTAAAATTGTGATAAGAAGGGAATTTTTGCACGATGATTTTGATTCATGGGCTGCCAGGTATGAAAGAAGATACATAGTAGTTCACGAGGTTTACTATTTGCCTGACGACATATACATAGGGGTGTGTGATCTAGACGCATATGGCCACTGGAGATATATCCCAGGGTACGGATGGGTGTGGATTCCTGATGTGGGACCAGATTGGAGACCTTATTATTATGGACACTGGGTTTTTCGTGTAAGAATAGGCTGGGTGTGGGTATCTTATGAGGAATGGGGATGGATTCCCTATCACTATGGTAGATGGGCATGGGTATCGGGTGTTGGCTGGGTGTGGGTGCCTGGTTCTGTCTGGAGAGGAGCCTGGGTTGTGTGGTATGAAGGTCCTGGCTGGGTTTCCTGGGCACCACTGGATCCTTATGGAAGGCCTATACACTATATTACCTACAGAGGAAAAAGAAGATGGATCGCGCCAGTAGTGGATAGAAGGAGTTTCCAGAAGCCAGTATATAGATATAAGCCTCCTAAAAATGGGGTTTATAAGAAACCTATTTATAAAACTGTGAAAGTGAAACTGGACGAAAAGGTACTCAAAAAGTTTGAAAAACCGGTGTTGCCAGAAGTTCCCATCCATGTAAAACCTGTGTTCAGAGAAAAATGGGTGAAAAAGGCAAGGTTGATGGAAAAGCATCCTGAGGTTGTGACTCGCCCGGTATTTAAGGAAAAGGTATCTGTAAGAAAAGGTTTTGATGGTAGAAAGGTTCATCCTGGGAACGCAGAAGAAAAAGAAATAAGGAGGCCTATAAAGGTTGGTAAAGTTAAGGGAGCAGCGAGACAGAAAAAAGTTATAAATAGAGAGAAGGACGAGAGAATACATATAAGGCCTCCAAAAAGGATCAAAAATAGACATAATGTTAAGGCGAGGGTTCTTGAGGATAGAGAAAGGGATGGAAGAGTAGAAAGGGGCAGGAGGGGAAGGACTCACATAAAAATTAAGAAAAAAGGAAAGAAGGGCAGAGAAAGAGATGACAGGTCTGGGCCTCATGTAGAAGTTGATTCAATGAGAAAGAGGGTAAATAATAAATTAGCACGATGAAAAAGATATTGATTATGCTCATCTTTTCACTCTCTGTGGCTCCCCTGTATGGTGGGAGCCACAGAAGAGGTGTATCTCGTTCGCTTACAAGGGGTATTGTTGAGATACTCAATTCCAGAGCACATAAAGATACAATATACAAAAATAATAAAAAGAAGCATGCAAAGAGAAAGAAAAAAAGAAAACGTAGAAGGAGGAAGAAGAAGTAAGACATTTTTGCTTCTTTTGCTTTTTTTGACTTCCTGCGCCTCCAGAATGCCTCCTCCAGGAAAACCTGATACAGATCCTCCGGAGATAAAGATTGTTTATCCACAGGACAAAGATACTGTGTATAAATTTTTGCAGGTAAGGTATATCTATAA
Organism: Caldifarciminota bacterium; assembly: GCA_027033555.1. Taxonomy (GTDB): domain Bacteria; phylum Hydrothermota; class Hydrothermia; order UBA1063; family CAJXJZ01; genus CAJXJZ01. The sequence goes on from JALVLE010000195.1 coordinate 9,037, forward strand.
GGATAAAAGTCCCCTTTCCTGGATTGGGCTTTATATAGATGGCAGACGTGTATTTGTGGACTCAATAAAAAGAGATTCTATTGTTCTTAAAATGGATACTTTGCCAGATACTATACACACAATTTACATTGAAGCAAAAGACCGGTGGGACAATACTGGAAAATCCAATATAGTTAAGATTTTCACTGTAGGTGAAAAAAGGAGTGAAATGAAAAATGAAGGAATGGATAGAGAGTATAAAGGACCTTAAAAAAAGAGCCGATAGGGAGTATGAAGAAGGGGATTACGTTGATCTTTGTATAGTTGGCAGGAAAATGATGGAGCAGCTCCTTGTGATACAAAACAGTCTCACTCACAGAGAGGAAGTTGATGAAATACGCGTTTTTTTCTCAAAGTACCAAGGAGAGGAAGATATGTTTAAGCCATATCTTGCCCAGTTATGGGGAGGAATACCCACTCCTGCTGAAGGAAAAGAGTGTATGAAATACATAGAAAAGATCATTTCCCTGATAGAGGAGCTGAAAGTAGAATAAGGGCTTTGTGGTTCAATTTTTAAGCGTTATAATACATTTATATACGCTGGCGTAGCTCAATCGGCAGAGCAGCGCATTCGTAATGCGCAGGTTGGCGGTTCAAGTCCGCCCGCCAGCTTAATAACCTGATTTCTAAAAAATGCTTATAGAGTCAGTATCCGGGTTGCGAGGCATTGTCGGGGAGGATATTACCCCTGATGTGATAGTGGACAGAGCACTTGCTTTTCTCTCCTTTAATCAGGGTAAAAAATATTTGATTGCAAGAGATACAAGACCTCATGGCAAAAGTATAATAGACATTATTGAGGGTGTACTTAATTTTTATGGAGTGGATACCCTTAACGCTGATATAATCCCCACCCCCACAGCACTCCTTTATATAAGAGACAATCATCTGGATGGAGGTTTTATAATTACCGCAAGTCATAATCCGGCAGAGTATAGTGGAATTAAATTTGTAACAGGAGAAGGTCTTTTCCCTGTTAAGTGGAAAAGAACCAATAATTTGAAATACACTGGCAGGACAGGGAGAAAAATTATAAGAGATGACGTTGGAGATTATCATCTAAAAAAAATATTGTCTCACTATAGAAAAAAAAATAGAACTCTCACAATATGCGTGGACACGAACAATGGTGCTGCATGGCGACTTTTACCGGAGCTATTAAACAGAATGGGACACAGGGTTATAACGCTGAATACGAGTCCTACTGGTATTTTTGTTCATAACCCAGAGCCCAGAAAAGAGTATCTTAAAGAACTTGATACCATGTTAAAAGAGGGTTTATGTGATTTAGGGTTTGGAACAGACCCGGATGCTGATAGGCTTATTTGTGGAGTAAAGGGTATAGGAGTTTTGAGTGAAGAATATACACTGCCTCTTGCATTATTGGGACTTGACAAAAAGACAGATGTTGTTGTGAATTTTTCCACCTCAATGCTGGTTGATAGTGTTGTGAAAAGACTGGGAGGCAGGGTTATAAAGACTAAGGTGGGCGAGGCGAACGTGGTAAGCAAAATGAAAGAGATAGGTGTTAAGGTGGGAGGTGAGGGAAATGGAGGTGTTATTTTTTCGCATATAAACAGTGCCCGTGATTCTCTTGTGGGTAGTTTTTATATCACGCAGCTTGCAGAAAGGGAAGACATAAGGGAAATTATAGGGAGCTTACCGGAATATCACATGGTAAAGGAGAAGGTACCACTTAAAAATGAAATTCAATTTCAGAAAATAGAGGATGCTTTTCATGCAGATTTTGTAAGTAAAGAAGATGGGGTGTATTTTGAGTGGGAAGATGCCTGGTTACATATAAGAAAATCCAATACTGAGCCTGTAGTGAGGATTTATGCCGAGTCACTTGACAAAGAGAAGGCATATAATCTGGTAAAAAGGACAATTTCTCTTATTGGGTGATGTTATATTCCATTATTTTCCACCTGGTTCTGGGTTTTTCTTCTGATTCTGTTGGATTTCTCAACAAGTATTTTGAGTGGGAGAGCCAAGTTTATCATGATTATCAGGATTCAGTGCTTTTTGATTATGAGGACGGGCTTGTTTTTTACGTGAGATATAGGGGTGGGATCCCGATAGATACTTATAAGATATCGCCTCTTTCGCATTATCTTGATAGCCTTTGGCATGCAATGCTTATAAAAGAGTACATGAAAGCTGTACCTGAAACATTAAGGGGAAAAAGTGCTTCGGAAGGTCTTATTCCCACTATTGACGTCCCTATCCGTTTCCCAAAGGCATTGAGTTTTCTGGGTGAAGGGGGTAAACTGGATATAAGGGGTGGAGAGGATGTAATTATTGGTGGTCAGTCCACATATATGCATAATCCATCAATGGGTGCAGATACCGGAAGTTCTTTCCCTACTTTAAATCTTGAAAGCTCCATGAGAGTGTTGCTTACTGGGACCGTTGGCTCAAAGCTTCATATAACTCTTGACTATGACCAGAAAAGAGAAAACCAGAATAAAAATATTGTTAAGTTGAAATATACAGGAGATGAAGACGAGGTGGTAAGGAGTGTGGAGGCTGGTCAGACCAGTTTTTCAATTCAAGGGACCCAGTTCGCCAGTTTTGCTGGAGGAGGCGGAAAGACAGGGCTTTTTGGGTTAAAGGGAATTTTTAACTTCGGTGGAGTTGAGGTGCAAGCAGTGCTTACAAGGGAGACAGGCGAGTCCTCT
>JALVLE010000196.1 GCA_027033555.1 Caldifarciminota bacterium
GTACTCGTAACAATGGTTCAGGATACTGACATAATGGAAGAAGCCATATCTGAAGATGTCTTTGACTACATTGTAAAACCTGTGAAACCCACCCAAATTCTGGCCCTTATCAAGCGACTGGAAAAAGATGAGATATATCGTTCACAAAAAGGAAAGGAACTTACCAGGCTATACAGAACAATCTCTGAAATCAAAAAAGATATAAACGGGTGGCTTAAGATAGCAGACATTTTAAGCACAAAGGATACGCAGGATGAATTTCTCTCAGGAGAAGTGGAAGAACTGAACAATGAATTCGCAGACTGGGTAGCAAAAAATTATATTAAAATCCTTGAATCAGAAGAGATTCTACGCTCTGATAATCTCTTTCGCAGAAAAGTACTCCCGTACCTGAAAGAAGGAGAAAAAGTGGCATTTTTTGTGCTTGATTGTGTAAAAACCTCACAGTTTGTCTCACTGATAAAAGAACTCCCCACACACCTGCGCCCTGAAATGGAACTTTATTACTCTATTTTGCCCACATCAACCATATATTCAAGAAATAGCATTTTTGCAGGACGACTCCCGGGCTTTATTGAAAGGCTGCATCCTGGATGGCTTAAAAACAACCTGCACGAAAAAGAACTCCTTAAGGAGCAACTTGCAAGGGAAAACCTTGCAAATATCAATTTGCAGTTTCACAGGCTGAATTCAACAGAAGATACTTTTAGCATAAAGCCTGGTGCCAGATTTATTGCCGGCACAGTAAACTTCACTGACCTTATTGCCCATATACGAGGAAAAGTAGAACCACTCAAACAAATAGCTAAAACGGAGCAGGAATTTAAGGATATGATTCATTTTCTGCTTAAAAAAAGCGGATTTGTGGAAAAAATTTCAGAATTGGTAGATTCAGGATATAAAGTGTTTCTTACGTCTGACCATGGGTGGGTACAGGTGAGTAAACCTCTCGTGGTATATGGTGGTTCTGAATTAACAGAATCTTTGAGATTCAAATTTGGAATCTCTTTGCGTGTTGAGAATCCTCGCAATGCAGTAATCTTTGAAAGGCCATGGGAGATTGGACTTCCTAAAACATCCGGGAGACTTGCGTTGTGCAGGGACAAATATTTCTTTGTGTACCCATCGGACCCTCACCGTTTTGCAAAAAGGTACAGAGGAGAAATTATGCACGGTGGAGTAACCCTTGATGAGATGATCATCCCCATTATAAAGATTTACTGACCAAACTCTGCCATACTTGCTGTGTATATATCAACTTTCTTCGCTTCCTTCTGATAAAGAGTCCTTGCAAGTTCTATAGTTGTAGCCCCTGTTGTTAACACATCGTCAATAATAGCAAGCCTTTTCCCTTTTACTCTGTCATCCTTAACTTTAAATGCCCCCTTAATGTTCTCTATTCGTTCCTTTCTTGACAGGCTGGTTTGAGTTTTAGTGTTCTTCACGCGTACAACTCCACGATAAACAGGAATTCGGAGCATTTTTGATATTTCCTTGGCTATTTCCTCGCTTTGATTAAAACCTCTTTTCCATTTTCGCAGAAAATGAAGTGGTACTGGTACAAGAAAATCATATTCATATTCTTTTATCATGGCAGCAAGATGCTCTGCAAAAAATGGGACTGCAAAGAAGACTCCATGATATTTAATATCCTCAATCATCTCTTTCACAACCCCTTTATATACAAAGGGTGCCTGAATAAGAAGAGGAGGATTTTTGAGAAAAAGCCTTTTCTCATTTCTATAAATGGTATTAAACTTCTCAATGCAACTTTTGCACACAGCCCTTTCCGAAAAAGAATCGCACATATAACAGGTAGAAGGCAAAAGAGTATTGATTATATTCTTAATGAGCCTGGACATTTTCCTTCTCTTTATTTTTTCTATAAAGCACTATCATTAAAATCAGAGAAGCAGACATAAGTCCTACGGAAATCCACTGATTTACATCAAAGGATCCGTAGTACTTATAGGTTTCATAATATCTATAATAATCAACCAGGAACCTTACAAGAGGGCCAAGTATCATATAAAGCAGAAAAACAAAGCCATCAAAAGGTTTGCGCTTTGCAATCCATATTAACACAAAAAACACAATTAAATTTCCAAAAGACTCATAAAGTTGCGTAGGATGAATGGGTAGAGAGCCAAAAACAGCAAATGCCTCTGAGCCTGGCTTAAAAACCGTACAAAAAGGCCCATGACAGGCACGACCAAAACAGCAACCATTAAAAAAACACCCCCATCTTCCTATAAACATTCCAATAGCGAATCCAGGGGCGGTCCAGTCAGCAAATTTCCAAAGAGGGAACCCGCGTTTTTTTATGAAATACGCTGCCACTGGAATTGCGAAAACAACGCCGCCGAAAAAAACAAGCCCCCCATGCCATACAGCAAACATCTCCCAGAGGTTGTTCTTAAATTCATGGAAATTATACAATATATAAAACACTCGCGCCCCTATTATTGAGGCAAGTATCACGTAAAAGCCAATATCGTATATATCCTCCCTTTTATAACCATACTTCTTTGCATACTGATATGTCACCTCCATTCCTGCAAGAAACCCAAGCAAAACAAGAACACCCCATGTACGAACTTCAATCCCTCCAATTCTGAATAAAACCGGATACATCCCTTACTCCTCCAGATTTTATTTTAATATTATTATGCACAACTCAGGTATTTCAGAGCAGCTTTCTGCCTCAGATTAAATAACAACACCTTCAACTATCAGGCTCAATTTTAATCTGTTTTTTCAATCCTTCAAATCTAAAGATCTACTATCTTTCTCACGTATTTCTTTACTTTTTCATCATGAGTTAAATAAATAACCGTTTTATCTTGAAAAGTGGTAGAAACAAGTTCCAGCAAGGCTCCTGCGTTCTTTCTGTCCAGATTTGCTGTGGGTTCATCAAGTATTACTATTTGAGGCTTTGACAACAATAGACGGGCAAGGCATAATCTCTGTTTCTCTCCCCCTGAAAGCATTTCACCTCTCTCACCTATATATGTGTCTATACCCCGGGGAAGATTTTTTACTTTATCCCATAATTTCAGACTTTTCAGAACAGTCTCTATTTCAGTATCCTCCACATCCTTACGCAAATAAAGGAGATTGTCCCTTATACTACCTTCAATTAAAAAAGGTTGCTGGAACAAAAGGCCTATTTTACTTCTCAGGATACTCAGGGGGTACTCCTCTATCCTCTTTCCATCTATGTATATTTCTCCCTTTTGTGGCTTTAAAAATCCAAGAAGTAATAGTGTGAGTGTGGTCTTTCCGCTCCCGCTCTCACCATATATTGCTACATGTTCTCCATGACGAATTTTGAGAGTAAAGTCTTTGAAAATGGGCCTTTGATTTTCTCCATAAGAGAACGTTATCCTGTCTATGAAAATATCTCCTTTTATCTCAACATTTAGATTCTCCGGCACTTTTATCTCTTTATATGCCTCTAAAGACTCATTTAAAACCTCCACAATTCTTTTGATTGATGCAAGTGCTTGAGAAATTCTGATAGCGTGATTGCTAAATGACAAAAGAGGAGAAAATATTTTAGGCAAATATTGGAATATTATTACCAGTTCTCCAGCAGTCATTTTCCCAGAGTAAACATAATATGAGCCAAGCCCAAGCAAAAAACTGTATCCCAGAATACGAACCATACCTACCATTGGAAAATAAATGGCATACTCTTTACTTTGTTCCTTAAGAAGTTGAAAGTGCTTCTTTATCATTCTCATAAACACATTTTTCTCAAAATTTTCTTTGTTATAGGCTTTTATAAATACAACATTGGAAACTCTATTAAACACGTATGCATTAACAATACCAAAGAAATCCCTTATCCTTTTAGAAATTCTGTAAAACCTGATAGAAAAAAAATGAGAGATAAAATAAACAGGTATAACAAACAACAATAGAAATATGGATAGCGTTAAGTTTATCCTGGCTGCAAAATACAACGCCCAGATCATTGTTAACACACCACTCAGCAAATCTATCACCGGGGCTATTAATATACTTCTTAGGCTTTCCGGCTCGTTAAGTATCCTGCTGACTAAGTCTCCTGACCTGTACTTTAATAAATTTTCAGGCTTCATTCTCAATACCCTTATAAATAGCATTGCCCTGAGTTCGTTAATAATTTTCTCTCCAC
>JALVLE010000197.1 GCA_027033555.1 Caldifarciminota bacterium
GAAGAAGAGGAAACAAAAAGAAGATTTAGAACCTTTCATCTTCCTACTCCAGAAGAAATCAAAGAATTTCTTGATCAGTATGTAGTTGGACAGGAAAGGGCTAAAAAGGCAATAGCTGTAGCCGTATATAATCACTACAAGAGGCTTAAATACCCCTCTAAAGATATAGAACTGGAAAAAAGCAATGTCCTTCTTATAGGTCCCACTGGTTCAGGCAAGACGCTTATTGCGAGAACTCTTGCAAAGATGCTGGATGTACCTTTTGCTATTTACGATGTAACCTCGCTTACCGAGGCCGGGTATGTAGGAGAAGACGTAGAAAATATATTTGTGAGACTTCTACAGGCAGCAGATTATGATCTTGAGAGAGCCCAGATGGGTATCATTTATCTTGATGAAATAGACAAAATAGCGAAACCTCATGGAGATAATCCCTCAATTACAAGGGATGTGTCAGGGGAGGGCGTACAGCAGGCGCTTTTGAAGGTGCTTGAGGCAAATGTGGTTAATGTTCCTCCAAAGGGTGGCAGAAAGCATCCTGAGCAGGAGTTTATTCGGTTTAACACTCGTGATGTGCTTTTTATTATGGGAGGCGCATTTGTAGGGCTTGAAAATATAATAAGGGAGCGTCTTGGAAAAAGAGCAGTGGGTTTTTTGAGCGAAGAGAGCAAAAGTATGAGAGAAGAGGAGAATATTTTGAAATATGTGGAGCCACATGACATAATAAAATACGGGTTTATACCAGAGTTTATTGGGAGAGTCCCTGTAATTGCTACCCTTGACCCTCTTGGAGTTGAGGACCTTGTGAGGATACTCACCGAGCCCAGAAATGCAATAGTAAAGCAGTTCAAAAAATACTTTGAGATGGAAGGAGTGGAGCTAATAATAGAGAAGTCTGCACTCAGGAAGATAGCTGAAATAGCTATACAAAGGGGTACAGGTGCGAGAGGGTTAAGGGCTATACTTGAGAATGCACTCCTGGACATTATGTTTAAATTGCCTTCTATGAAAGATGTGAAGAAGGTAATAATTGATGAGAAGGTGATTGCTGAAGATGCTCTTCCCTTGCTTGTGAAAAGCGATATAAAAAAGAAGGCAAAATGAGCGAGAAAAGAGTTTATCCGGTTATTATTGTACGGGAAATGGTCCTGTTTCCCAAACAGGTTCAGCATATTGTAATTGCGAGACCTTTTTCACTTAAAGCGGCACGAGAGGCATTATCAACCACCAGAAAAATAGCTTTCATTCCCCAGAAGGATGCTGAAAAGGAGTATCCTGAAGTAGCCGATCTCTATGACGTTGCAACTCTGGGCCAATTTCTACATTATTCCACTCCTCAGGATGGGAGTATAAGGGGTATAATTGTTGGAGAACACAGGCTCAAGATACATAAAGTGTTCAAAGATGAGGAAGGGATTTTCAGAGTGGAAGCTGAAATAGACGACTTTGTGGTGGAAAACCCTGAGGAAATAAGAGCCAAGATGCGCATATTTCGTGACTACATTGAGAAGTTTCATAAAGCAATTACACCTACATCCATTCTTGAGAGATTCACCACAGAGGATCCCCTCATTCCAATAGGCGAGATGTTGCTATTATTGCCCCTTACCACCGAGGAGAGAGTTAATTTACTCAAGCTAAAAACAGTTGACGAATTACTTGATAGAATGATAGAGCTCATTATTACCGAGCTGGAGCTAAACAAAATAAAGCTTGATATTGAAAGGAGAGTCAGGGAGAATATAGAAAAGAATCAAAAGCAGTTTTATCTTAGGGAAAAGCTTAAAGAAATACAGAAAGAGCTTGGCGAAGAAAAAAGCGATATAGCTGTAATTGAGGAAAAGATTAAAAAAGCGAAGTTGCCCAGAGAGGTGAAGAAAAAAGCTCTTGAAGAATTTGCCAGATTGAAGATACTCCCGCCCATGTCACCTGAATACGGCGTAATAAGAACGTATCTTGAATGGCTTCTTACACTTCCCTGGAAAAAGCGCAGCAGGGACAATCTTGACATAGAGCATGCAAGGAAAGTTCTGGATGCAGATCATTATGGTCTCAAGGAGCAGAAGGAGAGAATTCTTGAGTACCTTTCTGTATTCAAATTAAAGAAAAAAACAAAAGGTGAGGTTATATGTTTTGTAGGGCCACCTGGTTCAGGCAAAACGTCTCTTGCAAAGTCAATAGCAAAGGCTCTTGGACGAAAATTTGTAAGGGTATCTCTTGGTGGGTTGCATGATGAGTCGGAAATAAGGGGACATAGAAAAACGTATGTGGGAGCAATGCCAGGCAAAATAATACAGCAGATAAGGAAAGCAGGGACAAAGAACCCTGTATTCCTTCTTGACGAAATTGACAAAGTAGGTAAGGATTGGAGAGGTGACCCATATGCAGCACTTATGGAAGTACTTGATCCTGAGCAAAATAGTACGTTTCAAGATAACTATCTTGAGGTAGAGTTTGATTTGTCAGAGGTCATTTTTATAACAACAGCGAATACAACTTATACCATTCCCAAACCTCTGCTTGATAGAATGGAGGTTATTCGTCTCAAAGGGTACCTTGACTTTGAAAAACTGAATATTGCAAAATACCACCTTATACCTCGTGAAACAAGAGAAATGGGTCTTTTGCCAGAGCTTATTGAGTTTGAAGACGATGCTATACTTGAAATAATCAGATCCTATACAAGAGAAGCAGGGGTGAGAGAGCTTGAAAGGCAGATAAAGAGGATTCTGAGGAAAGTGGCCCGGAGGTATGTTGAAACGGGAAAGGGAACCAGAATAACAAAAGATAACTTACGGGAATTCCTTGGAATACCCAAGTATAGAAAGAAGGCTGCTACAGAAGACCTCCCTGTGGGTGTTGCATATGGACTTGCCTGGACTGAATATGGTGGTGAAATTTTATCTGTTGAGTCAAGAAAGATGAAAGGCAAAGGAAATCTTGAGCTCACCGGACAACTGGGAGAAATTATGAGAGAGTCTGCAAAGACAGCGTTAAGTTATATAAGGAGCAACTTTGAAAAATTTGGGCTTGAGCATGACTTTTATGAAAAAATAGATCTTCACATACACGTTCCCGAGGGGGCTATTCCCAAGGATGGCCCATCTGCAGGTGTTGCCCTGCTTGCCTCAATGCTTTCCACATTAACCGGAAAAAAGATAAAAAGTTCAGTAGCCATGACTGGTGAAATAACTCTTTCAGGAAGAGTGTTACCTGTTGGAGGGCTTGATGAAAAATGCCTTGCGGCAAAAAGGGGAGGTATTAAAGAGGTAATTGTACCAAGGGAGAATGAAAGAGAAATTGAAGAGATGAACGAGGAGATAAAGAAAGGGCTTAAGTTCCATCTTGTGGAAAACCTTGATGAATTCGTTGAACTCATTTTTAATAATTAATGACGAAGAAACGGAGAATCTCTCCTGAAAAAGAAGAAAGAAGGGAAAGAGTATTACTTGTTTCCCTTATTCCCGATTCAACAAAAAGGCATAAGGCTATCTATCGTTTTGAGGAACTTGAGGGGCTTGTAAGGACTGCTGGTGGAGAAGTTTTTGAAAGGCTCCTTCAGGTAAGAAATAAGCCGGATCCCTCTTATTATATAGGGAAAGGCAAGGCAGAGGAGATAAAGGAGCTTGTGGAGTTATACGATATAGACACGGTTCTTTTTGATACAGAGCTTACCCCCGCTCAACAGAAAAATCTGGAGGACCTGATAAGAGCCAAAATTATAGACAGGAACGTTCTCATTATGGACATTTTTGCAATACACGCAAGGACAAGAGAAGCAAAAATTCAGGTGGAACTTGCCCAGCTTAAGTACCGTCTTCCCAGGCTTACAGGGTTTGGAATAGAACTTTCCAGATTGGGGGGAGGAATAGGCACAAGGGGGCCTGGCGAGAAAAAACTGGAGGTGGAGAAGCGGCGAATAAAAGAGCGTATTCAACGCCTTGAACGAGAGTTAAGGGAGATAGAAAAACACATAAAAGTCCAGTCAAAAAGAAGAAAAAATGTTTTCAAAATAGCTCTTGTAGGATACACAAATGCCGGGAAATCAACATTGATGAATGTCCTTGCAAAAGAGCATTTAAAAGTAGAAGATTCCTACTTTTCCACTCTTGACGCAACAACAAGGAAGTTTTTTCTGGGTACAGATAAAG
>JALVLE010000198.1 GCA_027033555.1 Caldifarciminota bacterium
CTCTATAACCTTATAGCCATTCTCCTCTGCGAATTTTTTGAAATCCTCTTCCTTTGCCATGTCTGCAAAGTTGCTGGCTTTTTCTCTTATATCGTAAACTGTCTGGTCCTCTAACTTTATATCGGCACGGATAATTTTTACATGCACGCTATCGCCTTTTTCATCAACTTTCTTAACAAGGTAGAAACTGCCACCATGCCGGATAGGGCCTATCACACTATCCAGTGGTGCATTTTTTACAGCCTTATATAAAAATGCATATTTTCCAGAATCCTTAATCCAGCCAATATCACCCCCATTGCTTGAGGAGGGGTCATCACTTACCTGCTTTGCAAGTAGTTCAAACGTATCTCCCTGAGACAATGAAAATAGGACATCTTTCAGCCTCTCCTCTGCATCCAGAGTGTCACTTTCAGAGGGTTTCAAGGGAAATTTAACAACAAGGAGATTATACTGCTTTGGAACTGTGTACTTATCCTTATGTTCATTGTAATACTCTACTATATCCTGGTCTGTAAAACTGATAAGAGAATCAGGGATACTAAAGGGTTTTATCAAAAAGTATCTGCATCTTCTTTTTTCCATATCCATAGAGAGCAACCCGCTGAGTTCCTCATCCGTCATATTCAAGGCTTCATAAATATCAAGGGTGTTAAACTCCCGAGGAAGGATTTCATTTCTGAGTTTATACTCATAGTTAATAAAAAACGCAGCATTTCTGGGATTGCCAAGAGCCATTTGATACTTCCTATAATCAAATCTACCCATACTATCCAGAAAAGCTGTATCATTCCTTATCTCTTCTGGAGGTATGCTTTGCATAAGTCTCAAATAAACCTCATCGTTAAATTTAAGATGTCTTTTTTTCATAAGTTCATTAAATCTCAATGTGCTGAGCATTTCCCTCCAGACATTTTCTTTAATCGCATTTTCCTCCTGATAAGACAACTCTCTGTCCCCCAGGTTTTTGAGGGTATCATTTAAAGCCTTCTGGTATCTGGCTTCAAACACTCTATAAGGAATCTCTTTTCCATCAACCCTGGCTATAATACCCTTTTGCCAGGGTTTTGTTCTTCTTTTGAACACAAGATTGGCTCCAAGGTCAAAAGCAATCCACATAATAAACCCGAATACAACAATCCATAGAAAATACTTCGTCTGTTTGCGCAATTTGTTCATAAGCATAAGTTACTCCCCCTTTTTAAATGTCCGTATTTTAAGTATAAGCACTGAAGTAGGGATAATCAAAAATTAAAGAAAAAGCTTGTGTATTTGCGTATTGAGATTTACAGCTGACTATTACTGTTTACTACCCTTGGCTGAGCCCTTCTTATCCTTAGAAGACTCTTTTTTCTCAGATGCATTATGTGTATTTTTTTTAGCATAATCTGTAATGTAAAACCCGGAGCCTTTAAAAGTAAGACCTACGCTTCCTTTATATACTCTGACAAGCTCACCCCCACAATAAGGACATTCATTAGGTTCTTTTTCATGGGGAAGTACGAGTATTTCAATTTCCCTTCCACACTTTGTACATTTATAATTGTAAATCGGCATTACACGTTACCTCCTAATAAAAAAATTAAAAGCAGGAGAAGGAACATTCCCTCCCCTGCTTTTTGTTATAAGTTTAGAACTCGTATCCTCCTCCAGGTGCGGGAGGATTATTCTGTTCCTTTTCTTTTATCTCAGAAACAATTGCTTCAGTTGTAAGCAAGAGAGATGCAATGGATGCCGCATTTTGCAGTGCAACCCTCTCCACTTTGGTAGGATCAATAATTCCCGCTTCAAACATATCCACATACTCACCAGTTGCTGCATTGAGCCCTTTATTGGTATCAAGCTTCTTTACCTCTTCCACAACAAGAGAACCTTCAAGTCCTGCATTCTCTGCAATCTGTCTCAATGGCTCAGAGAGTGCTTTTCTTACTATTTCAGCACCAATCTTCTGATCTCCTTCAAATTCTATATTTTCAAGAACTTTTGCAGCCCTCAAAAGTGCCACGCCACCACCTGGTACTATTCCCTCCTCCACGGCAGCCTTAGTTGCATGCAGCGCATCCTCAATTCTCGCCTTCTTTTCTTTCATTTCGGTTTCAGTTGCAGCACCAACATAAATAACCGCTACACCACCAGAAAGCTTTGCGAGCCTTTCCTGAAGTTTCTCTCTATCATAATCGCTCTTGGTCTCTTCAATCTGAGCTTTAATCTGTTTGATTCTTGCCTCAATATCCTCTTTCTTCCCTGCTCCCTCAACTATAGTGGTATAATCCTTTGTTATAATAACCCTCTTTGCTCTACCAAGATCAGACAACTGCGCTGTCTCAAGCTTCATGCCAGCCTCTTCGGATATAACTCTACCACCTGTAAGAATGGCTATATCTTCAAGCATTGCCTTTCTTCTCTCACCGTAACCAGGAGCCTTCACAGCCGCAGCCTGCAGGGTTCCTCTCAGTTTGTTAACTACAAGTGTAGCAAGAGCTTCACCCTCAACATCTTCTGCAATTATAAGAATAGGTTTACCCTGCTGCGCCACCTTCTCAAGGATTGGAAGAATATCCTTTATGGCAGATATTTTCTTATCATAGAGAAGGATAAAAGGCTCCTCAAGCACTGCCTCCATTTTTTCAGGATTGGTCACAAAATACGGAGAAATATATCCTCTGTCAAACTGCATTCCCTCAACCACTTCCACATAAGTCTCAATTCCTTTTGCTTCCTCTACTGTTATAACACCATCTTTCCCCACCTTGTCCATTGCCTCTGCTATCTTCTCACCAATTTCCTTATCGTTATTCGCAGAGATAGCAGCCACTTCACTGATCTGCTTCCGCCCCTCTACTTCTTTTGACATCTTTTTGAGCTCTTCAACAACTTTTTCCACAGCCTTATCTATTCCTCTCTTCACCTCCATAGGGTTGGCACCAGCCGTAATCTGCTTTAAGCCTTCCCTGTAAATAGCTTCTGCAAGAATTGTCGCAGTTGTGGTCCCATCACCGGCCACATCTGAGGTCTTTGATGCGACTTCTTTAACAAGCTGTGCACCAATATTTTCAAATGGATCTTTTAATTCTATCTCTTTTGCGACGGTTACACCGTCTTTTGTAATTGTTGGTGAACCAAATTTTTTCTCTATTACTACATTTCTACCAGATGGACCAAGGGTTACTTTTACGGCTTTTGCAAGCTGCTCTACACCCCTCAAAATTGCCCTTCTTGCATCATCGCTATATTTAATATCTTTTGCTGCCATTTCTTATCCTCCTTTTTATTCCTCTATGACGCAGAGTATATCATCCTCCCTCATTACAAGATACTCCTCATCACCAATTTTAACCTCAGTTCCCGCATACTTGGAAAAGAGAACCTTGTCCCCTACCTTAACCTCCATGGGCATTCTTTTGCCCTGCTCATCAAGTCTGCCAGGACCCACAGCAATAACTTCCCCTCTCTGGGGCTTTTCTTTTGCTGTATCTGGTATGATTATTCCACCTTTTTTTACCTCTTCTTCCTCAATCCTCTTTATCACTACTCTATCTGCCAGTGGCCTGAGCTTCATCCTTCACCTCCTTTTTACCTCACCATCCTTTTTGCAGGTATAAAATAAGTATATAGCTGGATGTGAATTGTCAACCCTTTTTGTTTTACATAATAAAAACAGGGGGCAGTATGCCCCCTGTTTTTATACCGGTATGAGGTAGGTGGTACTAATTGACTTTTAAAAAGCGGAGGGAGGTCCTTCTCTTACCATCTTCCACAATCAACATATATATTCCCCCAGGCAGGTCGCTTACAGGGACAACAACTCTGCCTCTGCCTTCTACTCTCAACCTCTCACTCCTCACTTCCCTTCCCTGTACATCGTATATCCTTACACCTATCTCGCTCCTCTCTCCAACATTGTACATTAGCTCAACTCCATCCCTCACTATACTCCTCCCTAACTTCACAAACATACTCGCCCCTCTCTCTCCCTTTATACCCTTGCTCGTGGGCACAAACCTGTATGCTACCCCATTCCTCGGCATCCCAGCCGTCTTCCCACGACTGCCATCAGCATTCTCTATCCCTATTACCGTCGTTACACCCTCCGTTATATCCCTGTATTGATACACTATCTCTCCATTGGGATACAGTATCAC
>JALVLE010000199.1 GCA_027033555.1 Caldifarciminota bacterium
TTATAATATCTATTCAAGATTTTTATGCTTTCCCGTGAATACACAGAAACTTTTTTAGCTTTTTTAAGTAATTTGCTATCAGCATTTTTATTATTGCTTTTTTCCCTGGGCTTTCCGGGAATAAAGTAATACATGACCACCTTTTGAAGAACGCCCTTTCCACGTATCTTTTTAAAATACAATGTATCTCCGCCGTAGGAGTAAACAACCACACGGGTGCCATTACTATACACTCCTTCAATTTTAGCGGGAATATAAGTATCCCGGGCTATTTTGTTTACATAAACTTCAATATATTCTTTATCCCCTGTTCCAGAAGGCTTTAATACATGTTCATTTTCATGAATAGGCTTTTTTCTCTTTCCCGAGCCTTTTGTTTCTATAAAAGAACTTAATTTTAGCATGATTCCTCCTCCAAAACTAGGGAAAATAGGGCTTTGTATATTCTCACTATATAAAGAGAATTCAAGATATGGTGCTAAAATCATGCTATTCCGGATTTGCCAGAGTTCATAAAAAAGGTCAAAATCTATATTCCCATATACTTTCTTTATACCCAAAAAGCAAACTTGAGGGGTAAACTCCCACCCCAAACTTTTATATTTTATCAAGAAAGGGAATTTAATTCTCACACTCACCTTGCCCAGAGCATATGGGAATTTGGCGCCATTCGCCTCTACCACGTATCTGTCAGAGGATAACCCTCCCAAACCTGCGCCAATAGCCGATTTGAGCAGTAAAGAATTCGCAAAAGCTGAATACAAAGTTTCTTTAAAATTTAATTCAACATTTGCAGGATAGAATGAGTAGTATGAGTTATTTATACGGACCAGGGGTGAATATATGTTAACCCTGACTTTAAAAGATAGGGAATATCCTAACAAAATCGTTATATACATTTTAAGTACCATTTTCAATCCTCCTTTCTGGTTACTACAAATATTTTTACAGGCATAGACCATCTTGTATCAAAGCATCCAAAACGTGCCTTTGCTCTTAAATACCTTATGCCTGTTGTATTTAACGTTAATATTAACAATGTGTCACTTGAGGTTGTATTATACTCCACTTCACTGCATTCCATATCCAGACAAGCAATCGCCTGGTATTCATAGGCATTCTCAAAACTTCTCACAGAAATCTTTAATGTATCTCCTGCCTCTATTGTATCATTCTGGAAAGGACGATAAATGACTTCTATTGGCGCAATAATTTTAAATTTCTTTATCCCAGACCAATCAGTGAATACATCTTCAGCCAATCTGCCCCGCACTCTCCAGTAAAACACACCTGTATCAGGCACAGAAAAGCTCAAAACTGTGTCGGTAAGTAGAGTGTCAACTATTGTAGCCGAGAAAAATGGGTCTAAGGCTACCTGAAGCTGGTATTCTACATCTCTTTTTTGTATAGAATGCCAGCTAATATAAACATAACAGGCATTCCAAATGAGATTTCCAAATGGGAAAATCGGCACAGGTGCTGGGTTCAAAATATAAAATCCTGATGGCGCAGAGTAGGGTCCTTTAAAATACGGCGTTTCACCTCTTACCTTCACGTAGTACTTTCCACGCATGTGTAAAATTGAAAGAGAAATTTCTGTGTCCTGAGATTGGATCTCGTTAACTACGTTTAAATTTGAATCCAGCACCCTTAATGTATATTCTGAAGCACCTTGAATGGAGGAATATATTACCTGTATTGTGTCAGGATATAAAAATTCCTCATTTTCCCGAGGTTTGATAACAATTGGCGCAACACCAGTAGGAATGATATGTTTCACCTCACTCCATTGACCTTCATATTTTACTCCAATCGGCTTTACCTGCGCGTATATATCGTCAAGTGAAGCATTTACCACCCATCTAAAGGAGGAAGAACTTAAAAACGTATCCACAAGAGCAAAGGAAAAACCGGGATCATATCCTACCCGTAATCTATAGGAGTGAGCCCCTGGGATATCTCTCCATTGGAAATTAACATAAGTAGAAAATCCATTTATAAAGGTATCCGGAGATACAAGATAACTTTTTCCTCCATCAAGAATAAAACTGCGAACGCCACTACATCCCCCTTCGGTACAGACCTTCCAGTATAAAACTCCTCCTTTTCGGACTGGCCAGGTAACCATCGTATCTGTTGTGATAACAGAGTCTAAATACTCATAGCCATCGGGAAATTGAGAGATGTAAAGACTGTAAATCACGGGTTTTTCTGCAGGGACTGGATGAAATATAAATTTTACTGATTCTACGAATCCACTCCTGTCAACATCCTCGCTATCCCGGGGATAAATCAAAGAGGGCACTTTAACCTGTACATAAAATCTGCTCCAGGGCGTCCATTTGCTTTCAAAGTCATTCACCACCTTAACTCTCCACATCAAGAGTGGATAAGGAGGTATAATAAATGATAAAGAATCAGCATCACTAATTGTGTCTTCATATATAATGACCGTATCCCCTTTGTATGACTTGGGTTTTAGACCTGGGAGGTGAATCAATCCCATTTTTCTCCTTACTCTTTTTTTGCTTACAGAAACCGTGGCAATTTCTATTATGATCTTCTTTATAGCATAATCGCTTTTCCATCTGAAAAATATCCTCTCCCCAACTAAAAATGTATCAGATACTCCCGGATAAATCAGGCGAGGCAATGAAGTATCAATCTTAAAACTTATACTATCAACGAAAGGCAGATCATCGCTTTTATCCAGAATTGGCCTGAACTCAGCGTAATAGGTTAAAGCTTTCCCCCTTATTGGATAAAAAATATAAAACGTATCTCTGGTAAACCCCTCCTGGATCTTTGTTTTAAAATCAGGGGTGGTATCTATCCTTATCTCATAGCCTTTTATATCCTCCCCTCTTTGCCACCTTAAAACCACAGTATCCACAAACCCGTAACGCCCTGCACCTCTGGCAAATTTTAAATTCAATGCCTTCTCTATAACGTCCACACTATGTGTACAACCATACAATATAAACAACAAAAGTACTACAATTCTTTTCATCTGCCCCTACCTCCATTTGCCAAATTTAATAACAAAAATCATGCCAATTACCTCCGAAAGCTCCAGCTCCTTATAAGCCCAATGATCTATTACTATAACCAACCACAAGTAAAGTTCATCTTGAGACCAGACTCTTATTTTGATTCTCAAATTGACGGTATTAAAACCTATTTTATGGTACTAAGTATCACAAAATACAACCAGACAGTAGCCAGCACAGAAATAACACATTCCTCCAAAAGCATTACACGAAGCCCTTTATTCGGGGCAGCACTATATAATTTTTCATAAGTAACTGCACCAAGAATATAGAAAATACCCGCAGAAAGGCCTAAATAAAAAGTCGCAATTTCCCAAGTAATAACTCCAAAGGTGTAGCCAAAAAATATAAACAACATAAAAAATGCAAAAAGTGAAAGGAATTGGGAAATCAAAAATACCACTGTATTAATAATAATCATCTCAATATAGGTAATTTCTTTTTTGTCCTGTATCCATTTCCTACGTGCTATAAAAGACATCAAAAAAACACTTGCAAAAAGGCTTATTAAGAAAATCAGATACCTCATCATCCTAATAATTTTACTGCAATTTATATGCCAGCTTCTGTTCTACCTCTTCTTTTAATAAGCCGCTCTTGCCTGCTAAATATTGCTGTAACGAGCCTCATCGTGAGAATAACAATCATAAGACTCAAAAGATCTTCTAAAGCTGACAGTCTTAGAACACTCTTCATGTCTAAAGCTGTTTTCACACTACCTGTCTTAATTTCCACAACGAAGCCGAAAAACACCCTCGTTAGAATTACCCCCCACCACCAGCGAAGCAGGCCGCTTGTAGGAATCTTCTTCCAGTTTTTTGGATCTGTGCTGATTTTCCAGATTTCTTTCATTATTTGGTAAGGTCTTACGAGATTCAAAAAAGGAATAAAGAAATAACCAACCGCCCATCCTGGGGTAAACTTCATACCTTTGGCTCCAAAGCCATGGCAATTCAGATTAGCCCTGTATATCCACACAAAAAATGAAACAAGCGTAATAACACCAACAAGTACACTTATCCACCATAATATACTGCTCAAAGAAAATACCGTAGATGACAGGAAATGTTC
>JALVLE010000200.1 GCA_027033555.1 Caldifarciminota bacterium
ATAAATTATCGGGCTGGGTTTGTTCAGGACACAATCAGGGCAAATGGCGCGTACTTTATGACTGGTGCCAGTCTGGGAAATTATATTTTTGTGGGAACACTGCGTCATGGTCTTCTTGTATATGGAATACATGAAGGAGAATTTATTGACACTCTTGGAAGTGGAAGGGTATATGATGTTGAAGTTTCTAGTGATGACAGTATTCTCTATGTTCTATTTTCCGGGTATTTGAAGGTATATACATTATATGATCCCTCTTATCCTGTAATTCTGGACTCGGTACCTGTGACTGGAGCAACTCATATAAGGGCTTATAAAAACAGGGTTTTCATAATTCGTGGTGTCTCTGGTGTGGATATATATACATTTATAACGAATGGTTATGTAAAAAGCAGAATTTGGAATATAGGTACTGTTATGGATATTTATGCGAGGGATTCTGCATTTTATATAGTTAACCGGAACGGACTTATTTTGCATGTTGATTATTATGGAAGCGCAATTAAAAACAAAAAGATTAAAGTCAAATATAAAGACGCTATTATAGTCTGTGGAGAGGCATTTTTCATACAAAGACTGAAGAACAACGAGCGCTATTTTGTATATGACAGGGCTGGCAGGGAGGTCCTTTCGGGTACAACAAACAAAGGGAAAGTGTCACTTATAGGCCTGCCTTCAGGAACATATATTGTAAGGTTCAAAAACTATTCTCTGAAGGTGCTGAAAGTTCAGAAGTAGCCTTCTATTTTTTATTGTGTGCTTTCAATAAATTTGAATATGTTCCTAAAAGGGGTGTCAGCCATAATTTTTTTCTGGTTTGTATATCAGTAAATGGGTGTATCTTTGAGTCAATTTCCTCTCAAATATCGTGCGTTCTATTCATTTATCTGGCGCATACACTTTCACTGCCTTTTCCCTTACCCTTACATGTAATGGTAAAAGGCCGCCTTTTTCAGAGTCTATGTGATAATATACCCCGCTTCCTTTAAGGTGAATATCCTTTGCCCTGTAAATAGAAACGTCGTTAAGGTATGCATGTCTGTTTATCAATACGCTAAAAAAATATCTCAGATCTTTTAAGACACCTCTATTACGAAATATTACTACGTCAAGAAATCCGTCATCTACTCTTGCGATTGGAGAGATTTTAAATCTTCCTCCGTAGGAAGCAGTGTTGGCAACTATTACTTCATATCCTGTCCCGAGGTCTTTCCCATCTGCTTTGATGTTGATTGGTTTGGGAATATATGTTCGGTAGCTTCTTATACCCTCTATTATATGGGATGGGGCACCGTATTTCTTCTTGAATTCGTGTGAGAGGTTGTGTATTACATAGCCATCAAGCCCTGCTCCTGCCATCATGGTGAACAGTCTTCCGTTTGCCTCACCAAGGTCAACCTTTCTTGTGTTCCCGTGGAGTATTATTCTTATTGCTTTCAAAGGATTCATTGGAATGCCAAGTTCAAGGGCAAAAACGTTGGTTATACCAAGGGGCAATATTCCGAGCGGTACATCATGACCTATGAGTCCGTTTACGACTTCATTGAGTGTCCCATCGCCTCCTGCCGAGATTACAAGATCATACCCTTTATTTACATTTTCCCTGACTATTTGTGTTGCGTGTCCTGAGTATTCTGTTTCCCTTATATGAACTTGGCCGAATCTATGGAGTTCCCATAGAGCTTGTATGCCATCTCTTGTCCTAAGCCTTCTAAAATTGTAAGATTCCCTGTTTAATACAAAAAGTATTTTAGGTTTTTGCATATATCCTCGTTTTATCTGAGAAGAAGGAGTTTTTTCAACGTTTTATCTCCCTGTTTAAGGAAGTAAATGCCTGCTTTTTCCGGTAGTTTAATCATAATGCCATTTCTCTTTATTATTTCCTGCACTTTTACTTTCTGGCCGTTTACATTGTAAACCGCGAGTTCCTTGGGATTATAGTTTGCTGGGAAGGGCAGAATTATAGTATTGTCTTTTAAAATCATGCTTTTATTTGAATGATTATCTGAACAATTGAGGGTTGCGCTGAGTGCATTTTTTGTAATATCTCTTAAGTCAAGATGGATGAATTTATTCCCATCTTTTATATCTTCTACGGGATTTGACAGTCTGGGAAGAGCCCAGGCAATGTTAAATTGGTCAAAACCGAGAGAGAGTATATAAAGATTTCTGGGAAGTGAATTTAGCTTTATGACACCCTCAAGAAGTCCTCTTGCGTAAATACATTTGAAAGATGTGTCATTGACTATGGTGCCATTTTGATTTCTCCAGAAAGCCCCACCTTCGTCAGCAACAAGGTAATAATCATAGGATGCCATTTCGTATCTTCCCCATGGTGAGGTGACAATATGCGATGGGTAAGCAGATATAAAGATGTACTCACGGTTGTTGTTTTCATTAATATTGCCGGTAAGTGCAAAGTAAATCTGAAGACCATCAGGGTCAAAGATATAGTAGAGTTTTCTGCCGTCCTGCTCGGTAAGGAGTTTTGCACCCTCATCAAGGTTGCCATCCATTATAAAGTTCCTCATGTTAACTATGTAGGAGTAATTGTTGCCGTAATTGTTATCCCATGATTCGTTGTTCAAAGAGTCAACTGCGTGGATTACGTACTCTACACGGCTGCCACCGGGATAAGCCGGTATATAACCACCAAAGAGGTCATAGTCTGGCTGGCCGTTACCGTTAAAGTCATACTCTCTTCCATTGTCCCTGTGCATGATAACATCAGGATAACTCCAGTTTCCATTAACTCCGTAATGTATGGACGCTGATTTTACTCCAGACATATCGGTTATATACCTTGTTACAAGCACAGAGTCTCTTGCATGAACCACGTCTGATGGTGATTGCCAGCCTCCGTAAATAATAGGCCCGTCTTTGTCCCCCGGACCGGGCTCATCTATTTCTACAGGTCCCCTTCCTGCAAAGAAGTAAATTGTGTAATCTCCACCTCTGCCGCCAAGTTCTATTTTTTCGGCAAAGGACGACATCTTTCCTTTGTTGTGATATGTAAGCCCCTGCCCTGAACCCCATACAAAGCAGCCCTTTGCATGTGATGTGTTGTTCTCATAACCTGCATACTGCCATCCGTTGGGGGTCATACCGTTTATAAAGGAAAGGTTATATCCGTGAATGAGCATATCCCATGCATCAGGTGAAACACCCGCTTTGGTCCAGTTGTCCCATCTTGAGTGGTAATTAACTTTAAAATACGGCTTGCCTTTGATGAGAATAACGTCTTTCTGAAGATCGTTTTCTGTGCCTCCTCCGGCATTGTATGCCTCATTAATGTGCAAAATAGCTGTATCTCCATGTGTTTCATAAGTTATGTTGCACCAGGAGTTCTCTGCCTGTGATTCTTCAAAGAGCCCGGGGTGTCCGCCGTCATCGTAGTCTCCTTCCCCGCCATAGTTTGTAAATAGATTTCCCACTATTACATCACCATCCCTGTTAAATACCCACAGGGCTCTTCCGCCCCTTCTGTCAAAAATGGCGAAAACCTGGTCATTGAAAATGGCATATTCTTCTATGCCATCACCATCATAATCACCAACCTCAATCTGTGGGGTATTTATGCTTCCAAGGTCTCTTAACCATTTTGCCCCTCTTGCAAATCCGCCTGCATATCTTGTATGGTTCCAGAGGTTTTTACCCCATCCTTCCAATTGCCCACCTGGTCCCGTATGCCATGCTGTCTCGTACATCATCGCCATAAGAGTTACCCACCCCATTTTGGCAAGGCGATTGTCAGGTGCCATCATAAGTTCTCCCTTTGCCCATTTCCAGAGGTCCTCGTAATCGCCCCTTATACCGTTGTTGTTCCTGTCATAGCCATTGCCACAGTCGTAGCCTTGAGTATTTTTAAAGTCGTTGTACCAGTTGTCATAGTTGCCACCTGTCCACTCGTGTAGTTCCTGATATGTGGCGTAGTGAATTGTTATCGTAGGTGGGTCATTATTGGGGTCAGAATCGTATATTTTGTCAACACCCCACCATTTTGCAACCTCACAGATATGAACCGGTTGTATCCAGCTCTGGGATTTCATCCAAGCTATGTTATGATCATAGGAGGAAGAGGGAGCACCCGGGTGTCCAAAGTCCCATCCTGCAAC
>JALVLE010000201.1 GCA_027033555.1 Caldifarciminota bacterium
CTGCAACGACGTACGGTGGATAACCTTTTTGCGCAAACAGACGTGCAAGTCTTTTATGCATGAACCTCCGTTTTGTGCCAAGAATACCCACATAAATAACCTCTCTCAACAAAGCATGTTTGAAGGTGTACACACCTTTCCCCTGCGAAGCAATAAAACCCGTATTTATAAGACGTGCCATATCTACATCCCTCAGCCTTTTTGGCATTACACTTAAAACATCCTCAGCCTTGAACTCAGTCCCAATCAGGGAGGCATATCCCACAAAAACCTTTTCCGCTATGCCAAGCATATCGTAACGTGCAATCAACAGAGAAAAAGCATCCTTTGGAATTTCGCCTAAACCTGTATTTCTTATGGAATAAACGCCGTTTTTTTCTTCAATAAGTCCCCTCTCTCGCAAATAGACAACGAGCTGCTCAATAAGAAAGGGAACCCCACGTGTACTCTCAAAAACAGTATCTACAAAACTTCTGTCCACATCTTTTTCAAGCAATGCTTTAATATACTCTCCTGTAATATCTCTGTCAAAGGGAGAAAGGGGAAATGCAGTAAACCAGGAGGTATCCATGTCTTTAAAATATTCCTCCCTTATAGTGCCTGTAATCAAATAACCAGCGGTAGCTAAGTTTTTTAGCACGCTTTCAGACATCTCGTCAAGCCAGTGTATATCATCCACGCATACCAATTGTACAGCATCCTCAGAAAGCGCTCTTTGCAATAATTTGTGAAGAAAAAGATAAATCGCCTCACTTTCAATCTTTCTTCCCTCCTCAAGATTTAGAAGCAGAGGGTATTTTTGTTTGATTCCGGCTGGAAGGCTCTTAATAATAGAAACAATCCCATCCATAGGGGGTTGTCCCGGGAAACCTCTTATAAAAACAAATTTAAAGCCTGAATCCTGCAACACTCTCGTAATAAGAACGGTTTTACCAACTCCAGCCTCTGCTACCAGAAAAACTCTCTCTCCTGCACTTATAAGACTTTTCAACTTTTTTTGCTCTGTTTCTCTGTCAATAAAAAGCGCCGAAGAAGGCAAATATTTTCTTTTTAAAATATTATATACTTTTATTGCCTCTTTTTTACCCTTGACTTTAACTTTTCCCCTTTCTTCAAACTCATACGACTCTTTTAAACCCGTAATAATATCAAAAGTCGCAAGAACCTGATTTCTTGCTAAAGTTGCAAGCCTTGCAGAAATATTTATTCCATCTCCAATAAAAGTAAGCTCTTTGAAATACTTTCCTCCTACAACACCAGTGTAAACATAGTCATAACTTAGACCAATTCCAAAATGGCATTTGTTATTCTCAAGGTAATTTTTCAAGGAAAGGGATGATATAATTGCAAGATCTTTCTCTTTTCCAGTAGCCAGAGGATAACCATAAAAAAGAACAATCATAAATCCGTGCGAATAAGGCACAATTTTACTTACATAAACATATGACAGCTGTTTTTTTATAAACCTTAAAACCTCTTCAACAAGTCCAATATTATCTGATTCCAGTTTTAAAAAACCTGTTACCTGAGGTCTATAGGTGATAAGTTCTCTTTTGTATTTTCTTTTGCTGTAAAACCACGCTGGTGGATTGAAATCGTTATGGTCCTTTTTCAGGATCAGGGAAGCCCAGGCGCCTCCTTCTGTATTTTCTTCAAGACTCATAAGCTCTCGTACCAGAGCTCCAGTTGGAACCACATCCCGTCCATAACTTGTACGCAATATGTTAAGCGAATAATCTCCAAGCACTCCCACTACACGGGACTTTAATCCATATCTTTCTAACACTGCTGAATGGAGAATGTCTTTGAGTACTTCTTCGGTATTATAGGGGGGCAAAGCGGCAAAATAAGCGTCTCCCGCAAGTTTAAAAATAAAGCCTTTATGTGACCTTATTTTCTCCTCCTGCTCTGTGAAAAAGGCATTAAGAATTGATGTAAGCTTCTCAATACCCGCCTTGCCCTCCTTCCTTAGTTTTTCGCTAAAAGTGGTATAACCGGCTATGTCCTGAAGTACGAGCCAGCCGGAGATGCCGAACTTTTTCAAGGGCTTCTTATAGATACTTTCTCGGGTCAGCTATTTTACCTTCTATAGCAGAGGCTGCCACCGTATAAGGGGAAGCAAGAAATATCTCAGCTTCCTTTGAACCCATCCTACCTTTGAAATTTCTGTTTGACGTAGAAATAGCCACCTCTCCCTTCGCCAGCACTCCTTCATGTGCCCCCAGGCATGGACCACATCCGGAGTTCAGAATTATAGCTCCTGCATCAATAAGGATCTCAATAATGCCCCTTTTCAAAGCTTCTTTATACACCTCCCATGATGCAGGAAGAACAAGCAAACGAACGTCCTTATGTATTTTTCTTCCCTTTAATATTTTTGCAGCCATCTCAAGATCTTCAAGCCTTCCATTTGTGCAGGTGCCAATAAGTGCCTGATGTATTTTCTTTCCTTCATACTCTGTCACCGGAAAAACATTGTCCACTGTATGAGGTGCGGCAACCTGAGGTGCAAGATTCGTAACGTCAAATTCAAGAGTTTTTTCATATATTGCATCTTCATCAGGATAAATAACCTCGTACTTTCCTTTGGCTCTTTCACCAATCCACTCCATTGTTTTTTCATCCGGTGCTATATACCCATTTTTTGCTCCCATCTCCGCGGCCATATTTGCAAGCACCATTCTTGAAGACTGCGACATATTTTTTACCACCTCTCCCGTAAACTCCACTGATTTGTAGGTTGCTCCATCTGCTCCAATCTCGCCTATTATATGCAAAATAATGTCTTTTGCAGTAATACCCTCCGGTACACTCCCTTTTATAATAATTTTATAGGACTCCGGCACTTTAAGCCAGATCTCGCCTGTCGCCCATATCGCAGCGACCTCGCTCCTTCCTATTCCAGCAGAAAAAGCGCCAAAAGCACCATAGGTGGTAGTATGAGAATCAGCTCCCAGTATAACATATCCTGGCAAAGCATACCCCTTCTCAGAGAGTACCTGGTGACATATTCCTCCTTCTGAATTCACATCATAAAAATGCTTCACCCCCTGCTCTTTCACAAATTCTCTTATTATAAGATGGTTTAAAGCATACTTCTCCTGTGATGCAGGTACAACATGGTCAAGAACCACAACCATCCTTTCAGGGTACTTGACCTTCTGTGCTCCCATCTTTTTAAATTTCCCTATAATAGCAGCAGTATTATCATGGGACAATACAAAATCAGGCTCAACAGTAACAATTTCTCCAACTTTTACTTCCCTTCCCACCTTTTTCTCAAATACCTTCTCTACAAATGTTTTTCCCATTTAAACCTCCTCGCTTTTTAATTATTATAATCCCAAATGCATATTTCGTCTAACCTTTAACCTTTTGTACAGACCAGAAATTGACATTATAATTTTACATATTCGGGGCGTAGCGCAGTTTGGTTAGCGCGCCTGGTTCGGGACCAGGAGGTCGGTGGTTCGAATCCACTCGCCCCGATTTGTCTGGAGGTTCTATGAAAGTTACCATTATCGGGCTTGGATACGTGGGTATTACCACGGCTGCAGGTTTGGCAGAAATAGGCCATAATGTAATAGGATATGACATTGATTCAAATAAAGTGGAATCCCTCAAAAAGGGCATCTCCCCTATCTACGAACCAGGTCTTGACGAACTTTTAAAAAAGAACCTTAAAAAAAAGAAACTCGGCTTTACGACCTCTCCTGAAGAAGCAATTCACCACGGAGAGATAATTTTTATCTGCACAGGAACACCTTCAAGAGAGGATGGAAGTGCAGATTTAACCCAGGTGGAAGGAGCAGCAAAAACTGTAGCAAGACATATAAATGGATACAAACTTATCGTTGAAAAATCTACTGTTCCAGTGAAAACTGCTCAATGGATTGAAAGGACAATGAAGCTCTATTTAAAGAAAAAGGTTGACTTTGAAGTGGCTTCTAATCCTGAATTTCTTAAAGAGGGTGATGCCATACGGGATTTCTTAAAGCCTGACAGAATAGTAATAGGAGTAGGTTCTAAAAGAGCGGAAAGGCTTCTCAAGGAGCTTTATAAACCTATAAGGTCCCCCATAGTGGTCACGGATATAAACACGGCGGAGATTATTAAACACGCCTCCAATGCCTTTCTTGCTACGAAAATATCTTTTATCAACATGATTTCAGACCTGTGTGAAGCAACAGGCGCTGATGTGGAACTTGTGGCAAAGGCAATGGGAATGGACAAACGTATAGGAAAAGAATTCCTGCGGGCTGGCATTGGATACGGTGGCTCATGTTTTCCCAAGGATGTAAAAGCCCTGTACCATGTAGGTACCCAGTACGGACTCAATTTTGAATTACTCAAAAACGTGCATGAAATTAATGAGGCGAGGATAGATGTTTTAATGAAACATCTTAAAAATGCCTTATGGAACCTCAAAGACAAAAATATTGCAATATGGGGTCTCTCATTCAAACCCAATACAGACGACATACGAGAAGCCCCGAGTCTCAAAGTAATAAAAAGAATTCTTAACGAAGGTGGCAAATTGACCCTCTTTGACCCGGTAGCAATGGAAAATATGAAAAAGGTTTACCCGGAAAAATACCCTGAAATAACTTATGCAAAGGATATGTATGAAGCAGTCAAGGACAAAGAGGCCCTTGTTATTCTAACGGAATGGGACATATTCAAAGAAGCATGTCTTTCAAAAGTAAAGGAACTTATGCTCACTCCAATAATTGTGGACGGTAGAAATATTTACAAACCCAAAAAAGTGCGCAAAATGGGATTTGAGTATTATCCCATGGGAAGGCCGTAATGAAAAAAGTTCTTATCACAGGCGTAGCTGGATTCATCGGCTCACATCTTGCAGATAGGTTTATAAAAGAAGGCTACAAGGTGATAGGAATAGACAACTTCCTAACCGGCCGGGTAAGCAATATAAAACACCTGCGTAATAATCAATCTTTCATGTTTATAGAAAAAGATCTCGGCATAGAAGAGGAATTTCACATAGACGCAGATATTATCTTAAATTTTGCATCTCCCGCTTCTCCGGTGGATTATTTTAAATACCCCTTAGAAACAATGCGTGTAAATGCATTTGGAGCACTTAACATGTTGAAACTGGCCCGTAAAAATAATGCTATTTTTGTGCAGGCTTCTACATCTGAGGTATATGGAGATCCTGAGGTACATCCACAACCAGAAGACTACGTAGGACATGTAAATCCAGTTGGGCCGAGAAGTGTGTATGACGAAGCAAAGCGATTTGCTGAAGCCCTTTCCATGTCCTTTTACAGGGAATTTAATACCCGGGTGAGAATAATACGAATTTTTAATACTTATGGTCCACGTATGAAAAGTAATGACGGCAGGGTGATTCCCAATTTTATCACCCAGGCCCTTGCCAATAAACCTATAACTATATACGGCACAGGGAAACAAACCCGGAGCTACTGCTACATAGATGATCTCGTTGAGGGAATCTACAGAGTGGCTACAATGGATGAAATTGATGGAGAGGTTTTTAATCTTGGTAATCCGGAGGAATATACAATACTTCAAACGGCAGAAATAATTAAAGAAATAACAGGCTCCACTTCTAAATTTGAATTCCTACCCGCACTTCAGGACGATCCCAAACGCCGCTGTCCGGACATAACAAAGAGTAAAAGGGTTCTAAAATGGGAACCTAAAATTCCATTTAGAGAAGGGCTTGTAAAAACCGTTGAATACTTCAAAAACAATGGGTAAGTATCAGAATGTATACCTTGCTATAATCTTTAATATTCTTGGTCAACTGGCCCTCAAATGGTCCATGCTGCATTTTAAAGGCTTTAATCTTTCTCCCTTAAAAATTTCCAGAATTTTCTCCCTTCTTTTTGCACCTTTTTCATTGCTCGGTATTTTGCTCTACGGTATAAGTGCCATTTTCTGGATGCTTGCTCTCACAAAAGTGGACCTTTCTGTTGCATATCCCATGCTCAGCATCGGATATATACTTGTATTCTTTCTCTCCATCATACTTTTTGGGGAACCTTATAAATCCATTAGACTATTAGGTGTAATTTTAATTGTTGTAGGTGTGTATTTTATCTCAAGATGAAGTTAAGCATAATAATACCGTGTTATAACGAAAAGGATACCATTCTGCAAGTGCTGGAAAGGGTTGAAAAGGTACCTATTGACAAAGAAATAATCATCGTTGACGATGGTTCAAAAGATGGTACAAGAGAGATTTTGTCCAGATTAAAAAAAGAGAAACCTTATCTTAAAATAATATTTCATAAGAAAAACAAGGGCAAAGGTGGAGCTATTAAAACAGGTATAGAACATGCAGAGGGCGACTATGTAATAATACAGGATGCCGACCTTGAGTATTTCCCAGAAGACTATCCTAAATTATTAAAACCCATTGAAGAAAAAAAAGCAGAAGTGGTATATGGCTCCAGGCTCCTGGAGAAATCTAATCCAAAAGGTTCACTTGCATACTACCTGGGGAGATATTCAATAAACTGGGTTGTAAACCTTCTTTATGGCACCAAGCTCACGGACTCATATACATGTTACAAAGTCTTTCCAAGGGAGCTGATTAAAAGTTTCAACATAGAATCACGAGGGTTTGAACTTGAAGCAGAGCTCACATCCAAGACCCTACTTGCCGGTAAAAAAATATATGAAGTCCCAATCAGGTATTCACCAAGAAGTATAGAGGAAGGTAAAAAAATTAACTGGAAAGACTGGTTTAAAGGGGCATGGACTTTTCTAAAATATCGTATTAAAGGTAAAAGGAGCCTGAAAAGTGTCCATTGAAAACAAAGGCAAACTCAAAAAGCGTCTGAAATTAGTTTTATACTTTTTGGTAATTTTTTCACCTGTTCTTTCATATTACTTTTTGGTCATAAACAAAACCCACCTGCCCATGCTTGACACAGATGGATACAATTACATATGGTTCTGGAATGTATTGTCCAGCGGGAAAATATTACCAATGCAGACTACTGTTCCCAAGCCTCTTATGATAATATTTTATGGCATGTTTGCCACTCAGGACCTTTTCTTGATAGAAATTCTTAAGATACTTGCCATAATAACCAGTGGCTACGGAATCTTTAAATTATCCTACCTGCTTTCTGAGGATTATATATTGTCCTTCCTTGCGGAGCTTGCAGTATTTATCTTACCCATGACATTGCAGAATATGGGGTTCGGTAACAGCACATTTATGGCGCTACCCTTTCTTATCTGGTCTTTATACATGTATCTGGAACAAAAGTATTATCTTGCCTCTTTTCTCCTTCTTATAGGAGGGCTTATAAGACCGGATGCATGGGGAGTCTCAATTCTTCTTATTTTACACTACATTTTCACAGAACACAAGATAAATCCCCTGCTTTTTATAGGGCTACTTGCCCCATTTTTCTGGATGGGCTTTGATTTTCTCCTAACCAAAGACCCCTTTTATTCTTTTAAAGTGATGAAGTATTACATGGAAGTGTCAGGTTTTAAAATGCTTGATGCATCCATGCTCCCGGGTAAGTGGAAAGAGGCCTTTTCACATTTTTCAGGCACAACTGGAAGCATTCTCCTTTTCCTTGCCTTTTTATTCGCGTTTTTAAGAAGGAAAAAAGAGCCAATTCTTCTTTCTCTCTCCGCCCTGACTCTTTCATTCCAACTTTCCATATCGGTTTTAAGAGGTGGACTTTTCATGGATAGGTTTGCTTATGGGATCGGCATACTTTTGTTTATCCTCGTCCCATTTTTTATTAAAAGCCTCTTCTCATTTACATATGAATGGGTAGCTCCCCTGGTGCTTGCTATCTTGATAATTATTATCTTCAGAGGACTTGAAAACAGATTTAATATAACACAAAGCTTTTTTATAACTGAAAAAATCAAACAGGAGACCTGCAGACAAATGGCACCTCAGGTAAGTGTTATAGATGATAAAAGGGTACTTATGCCCTCCAGAAGAATAGGGATGTTCGCTTTTCTAAACAACAAAGCTTATACAGACAACGTGATAGATGAAAGAAAATTTGTTGCAAAAAATATGAAACTGTCAGATATTGATTATATAGTCTTTATTTTCAGAGATTTTGCAGGAAGAGCAGCCTACATTTTTGCCCCACTCTACCAAAAAGATATTATAAAAACGGGAAATATAGTTATACAAAGACTTTATGTCACGCCAAATGGACTTGGAAGGATATTTAAGGTCTTCGTTTCAGCAGAAACACAACAAGACCTACAATCCCAAGAATAATTTCCGTGATGGTAATGTTTATCCTCTCAAGAAGGGCTACAAACGAGGCCACAGAAGAAATAACACCCACCTCTTTTAATAATACAGCAAGCACACCTTCTCTTACTCCAAGCCCTCCAGGCACAAATAGAGCAAAAAGGCCCAGTAAATAAGAGGATGAGAAGAATTCTATCGCCTTCAAAATAGAAATACTTATATTCAATGATCTTAAAAGAAGATAAAAGGAAAATCCATAAAAACACCATGCCGCCAGATAGGCAATAAACATAAACAGGATTTTTAAAAGACCTATATTCAACACAAGACTTTTTTTTCTTACTTTTAGAGAAACCCAGTTAAGAACGCGATTAAAGAAAGGTGGATATAAAAAAAGAAGGATAAAAAAAACGATTAATATCACCAGGTAAAGGGGGATATACATGGTCAGAATTCCTGCGCTGACAAGGACCCCACTTATCACCGAGAGGGATTGCGATAGTAAAGAGGCCCCTATAGCAATTTCAGATTCTATTCCCACACCTTCAGAAAGATAAGCAAGACCCACAAGTTGCCATATCTTACCGGGGATATATCTCCCCAATGCGGATAGATAAAACACACTTATAGCATCTAAAATGCTTATGGCGCGTTCACCGCTATTTACAAGTATGCGCCAAAGGACAACCACATATACCTGTGAAAACAAAAGTATCAAAAAGGACACTGCAAACAAAGTTCTATCAAGAGATTTAATCTGTGCTCTAATTGTATCCCAGTTAACAACTACATTCTTTACAAGAAAATAAAAAATGGAGACAATCAGGATTAAAGCTAATGGTCTAAGATAAGTTTTTAATTTTTTTATAAAACTCCTCCTTGCTTATAACATTCACTTTTTTCTCAAGCAACCTGTCCTTCTGGAATTTGAATTCAGCTATAAAGTACCTGCCCTCAAGGACATGAGGTAACCAGTATTTATCGTCCTCCCACATTTTATCATAGGGGATTTTTTGCTTTTGAAACCAGATAGGTTTCGCTTCTTCCGTCTCTACGGGTTCTCCTTTAAACCTATGGGTTCTAAATATAAACACTTCCCAGTCCTCACTATACACGTCATAAAATTTTATAAACCCACAGAGCTCCAGAGACTCTGGTATTATACCAATCTCCTCCTCTGTTTCCCTCAACGCAGCCATTAAAGGCATCTCTCCCGGTAATACCTTGCCACCAGGCCCGTTATACCACCCCCTGCCATGCCCACGTTTTTTGAAAATAAGAAGGACGTTATCACCATTTATGACATAGGTGATAACGCCCTTAATTGTTTTTTTCACATCAACAACGCCATCAAAGCCTTCGCGGTGTGAAGCCTGTTTTCTGCTTCATCAAAAACCACTGAGTGGGGACCATCAATTACCTCATCGGTCACCTCTTCTCCTCTCGCTGCAGGTAAGCAATGCATATAAATAGAATGTGGCTTTGTAAGTTTCATCTTTTCCTCATCCACTATCCAGTGTCTGTACTTTTCCGCAAGTTTCAATGACTCCTCAGGCTTTCCGAACAATTCAAGAGCTCCCCAGCTTTTCGGATAAACTATATCTGCATCTTTAAATGCGTATTCCATATCATCAACAATTTCAAACTTTGTGCCCTCTGCCTCAGCATTTTTGCGAGCAATTTCAACTATTTCTGGCATAAGCTTATATTCAGGTGGATGGGCAAGAACAACGTCCATTCCAAACCTCGTGAGAAGCATGATAAGTCCCTGTGGGACCGAAACAGGCTTGGCATAGCTCTTTGTATAAGCCCAGGAGACAGCCACTTTAAGTCCTCTTAAATTTGTGCCGAACCTCTCAAATATGGTCATAAGGTCTGCTATTGTCTGCGTAGGATGATCTATATCTGATTGCAAATTAATAACTGGTTTATCGGCCCAGAAAGCCATTTCCCTCATATACTTTTCTCCTTCATAGGGAACAAGATCGTGCCTTATGGCAATTCCATGACCATACCGCGAGAGTATAATTCCTGTGTCCTTTGCACTCTCTCCATGAGCTATTTGAGAGGTGGATACATCTATATAATGGGCATGTCCTCCCAGCTGGGTCATTCCAGCCTCAAAAGCATTTCTTGTACGAGTGGATTTGTCAAAAAACATAAGGAAAATGGTTTTGTTTTTGAGAAATTCAGTAGGCTCGTTGTGTTTGAATGCAAATTTCAGGCTTTCTGCTGTATTTATAACGGTCATAAGATCTTCCTTTGACCAGTCCTGAGTTCTTATAAAATCCCGACCTTTGAGATGGGTTGGTATATTTATCATACTCCTCTCCTTTTTATGTCAGGCTAAAAAATATAAAACCATTGTGGTATTTACACAAGGGATTCCAAAGGTGCAGGGACCAGAGAGGCATAGAGCATTCTACCGGAGCTGTCTTTTATTAATTCAATAAGTATATCTTTGACCATTACTCTCCCTTCAACCCAGCCGGTTTGCTTTCTGAATGCTTTTATTTCAACTTCATCCATTTCACCAAGTCCCTCCGGAGTCACACCGGTTTTCTTCAATCCGGAAAAACCATATCTTTCAAGGATACCCTGCATTGCATAACTTGCAAATAACTTTTTTTCGTATTTTTTAAGTAGTTCATAGGATGAAAAAACATCAAGGGCTATAAATTTATCTCCCGCAAAAACCATATAACCTGTCACATTTTGTATTTCTCCAAGCTCCTCAATATATCTGTCAATTTCACTTTTTAATGTGTCATATGCATCATGCATGGACTTTGTTTTGCTCATGGTTCTCGTAACATTAAGTGTTTTGTCTATGAGCCTCCAGATACTGTTCTGATCGGATTTCGGTATTCCCCGAGAGATAAGATTTGCAGTTACTGTTGAACGTAAAACACTTCTCAAAGAAGGAAAAGCAAGGGCTATTGATGTTTTAAAAGTACTGTTTCCACTCCAACGCTCCTTTTCTACACAGCTTACTGGTAAAATTTCTCGTACATCGGCCTCAACAACTGATGTAGTGTTAAATATCCTGTCCTGCCTTGCTCCTAATAAGCTTTCTCCTTCCAGTATAAGCAAGGGAGAATTGCCTCTATTAATTAAGGTAATGGAATCTACCCCAAGATTGTCCTGGATATTCACGGCGTTTTTGCTCACTGCCTCATCCAGGGTAAGTACTCCATCTCCTCCCTTTCCTTTAAACACCAGGGGATACACAACAAGATTTCGTATAAAGAACCTGCCAAGATGCTCAATTTGCGAAAAGGTTCCCATTAAATAAATACCTCCACCTTCTCCATTCCATCTTTTATAAAGGCTACCCGCATGGATGCATCAAGCTCATAT
>JALVLE010000202.1:0-5515 GCA_027033555.1 Caldifarciminota bacterium
ATAGAAGAGGCTTTGAAAGACATTAAAGAGGGTAAGTTTGTTATTGTCGTTGATGACGAGGATAGGGAAAATGAGGGAGATTTCATTGTTGCAGCAGAAAAGGTTACACCCGAACACATTAATTTTATGGCAAAAGAAGGGAGAGGTCTAATTTGTCTTGCACTTAATGAAAAACGATTTAAAGAACTGGAACTTGAGCTCCCGCTTAATAATACCTCAAAACATGGTACAAATTTTGGTGTTCCAATTGATGCAAAAGAAGGTACCACGACAGGAATATCCGCATTTGATAGGGCGCTTACTATCCGTCTTGCTGTAAGAAGAGATGCCAAAGCAGAGGATTTTGCCAGGCCGGGGCATGTACACACGCTTAAGGCATTGAGTGGAGGGGTTTTGAGAAGAGCAGGACATACAGAAGCAGCCGTTGATCTTGCCGAACTTGCGGGGCTTTATCCTGCTGGCGTGCTTGTTGAGATTATGGATGAAGACGGCACAATGGCAAGGCTGGATAGGTTAATAGAGATTGCAAAAAAGTACAATATTAAAATAATTACAATCAAAGACCTTATTAGCTATAAACTCAAGAGAGAAAAACTCATAGAAAAAGTGGCTGAGGCTGATCTACCAACAAAATATGGCCATTTTAGAATAATTGGATACAAGGAAAAACTTACAGGAGTAGTACATGTGGCGCTTGTTAAAGGGGATGTGAAGGGGAAGAAAAATGTACTCGTGAGGGTTCACTCTGAATGTCTTACTGGAGATGTATTTGGATCTTTAAGATGTGATTGTGGGGACCAGTTGCATACATCTATGCAGATGATAGAAAAAGAAGGGCTTGGTGTGTTACTGTATATGAGACAGGAAGGCAGGGGTATAGGGCTGGAAAACAAATTGAAGGCTTATAAGTTGCAGGATCTGGGGTATGATACTGTGGAGGCTAATGAGAAACTTGGTTTTCCTCCTGATTTAAGGGATTATGGAATAGGTGCTCAAATTCTCGTGGATTTGGGCCTTTCTACTATAAGATTGCTTACAAATAATCCCAGGAAAATTGTTGGACTTGAAGGTTATGGACTTAAAGTGGTTGAAAGGGTACCTATTATGATAAAGCCCAATAATGTGAACTATAAATATCTAAAGGTTAAAAAAGACAAGCTGGGTCATTTACTTGGTGAGATTATTGATAACTCACATACAAAGGAGTAGATTTATGAAAATAAATGTGCATAAAGGCAAAATTGATGGTAAAGGTGTACGGTTATGTATTCTTGTTTCAAGATTCAATTCTCTTATCACAAAGAATTTGCTTGATGGTGCCCTGGATGCCTGTGAACAGTTTGATGTGGAGGAGGTGGACGTCTTCTGGGTTCCAGGTTCTTTTGAAATTCCCGTTGTACTGAAAAATTTGCTGGAGAGGCGGAAGTATGATGGTTTTGTGGTACTCAGTGCTGTAATCAGAGGGGAAACTCCACACTTTGACTTTGTAGCAGGTGAGCTCACGAGAGGCATAGGAAGGCTGATGACGGAAACAGGTAAACCCGTTGCTTTTGGAACGGTGACCACAGAAACGCTTGAGCAGGCACTTGACAGGGCAGGAGCTAAAATGGGTAACAAGGGAAGAGAAGCTGTTATGACTGTACTGGAAACCCTGAGTGTGATAAGAAGTTGATAAAAGAAGGCGATTTTATACTTTTATACGGGGGGAAAAAGGCTCAGTTTTTGATTAAATATTCCCGTAAAAAGCCTTTTTTTGAATCACACCTTGGTAAGGTTGAGTTTCCTGATGAATTTGATTTTGGAGATGTGCTTTTTACTACCAAGAAAAAGCCTCTTTATGTACTTCGTCCTACTACATCGGATCTGGTTTTTCGTGTTAAAAGACTCACCACCATCATGTATCCAAAGGACATGGGTTATGTGATTTTAAATCTTGGTATAAAAAGCGGTGACAGGGTAATAGAGGTTGGTTCAGGATCTGGGGCTATGACTATAGTCCTTGCCAGCATTGTGGGTGAGGAAGGAATGGTGTATTCGTTTGAAAGGAGAAAAGAGTTTCTTGAAAATGCGGCATATAATGTAAAAAGGGCTGGATTGCATACCAGAGTGAAATTTATTTTAAGAGACGTTGAAAAGGAAGGTTTCGGTGTTTTTGACGCAGATTCTGCTGTGGTTGATGTTCCTGAGCCTTGGTCACTTGTTGAACATGTGAAAAGAGCAATAAAGGGCGGAGCTCCAGTTTTCTTTCTTTCTCCCAATATAGAACAGGTGCAAAAGACGTATAAAGCTTTACAGGAACATGGATTTGTGAGGATGAAGACCGTTGAAATTCTGGAGAGGGAAATCAGAATTAGTGAAGGTAAAACAAGGCCCCTTGAGAGAATGGTATCCCACACAGGTTATTTAACTTTTGCCCACAAGGTGAATCATGAAGAATAAATTCATAAGCGGATTTACTTTTATCAGGAATGGAGTAAAGCTTGATTATCCATTTATAGAATCAATAAAATCAATATTGCCCATTGTGGATGAATTTGTAGTTGTTGTGGTGGAATCTGAAGATGATACACTTGACAAAGTCAAGTCTATTAAAAGCAAGAAAATCAGAATAATTGAAGAAAAGTGGAGAGAAGATATGAGAGGTGGGGGAAAATTGCTGGAGTATTATACCGACATCGCCAAAAATGCAGCAGCCGGAAGATGGCTTTTTTACCTGCAGGCAGATGAGGTTGTGCATGAGAAATATCTTGAATATATAAGATGTGCACTCAAAACATATGAAAATGATGATCGTGTGGACGGTTTCGCTTTGAAATTCAAACATTTCTATGGCAGTTATGACCTTTATCATGAAGGAGAGGGATGGGTAAGGAATGAGGTACGTATTATTAGAAATTACCCGGATATTAAATCTCACAGAGCTGCTTCTGGTTTTAGATGGAAAAACGGGAAAAAGCTGAATGTTGTTATGCTGGATGCCTATATTTATCATTATGGCTGGGCAAGAAAAAAAAGCGTTATGAAGAGAAAGATCCTTGAACATTCAGCCTGGCATCATAAGGATAGCAGGTTTCTGAAGGATCTGGAAGAGAAAGAGCTGAAGAAGTTTTACAGACATGCTCATTCGTTGCATCTTTTTACTGAAACACACCCGGAGGTAATGGAAGAAAGACTTAAAGATAGAGAAGACTATTTGGTTGTGGAACCAAAACTACTCAAAATAAAAACCGTATATAAGGTGAGGGATTTTGTGGCTAATATCTCAGAGTTTTTGTTTGGAAAAAGAATAGGGGAGTATGAAAATTTTAAGCGAGTGGGTTATTACATGCCTTTTTCCGAGTTTGCAGAGTGTAAAAAGGAGGTATCATGAAGGGTAGGTATGTATTCTTATTGTTTTTTCTAATGTTTGAGAGTGCGTGGGCTTTTAATCCCATAATGCCTTACAATCTTGTGGATAATGTTTATTCTTTCCGTTCACTCTCTACAGGTTTTATGTTCTCAGGATATATAGACTATGTTCAGAATCCTCTATTACTCCCCAGCGCAGAGGAAAATGCTATTTTTACCGGACTATCTAATTTAAATGCATCGGAGTTTTTGTTCAACAATGTGTCTGATAATGATATTAAAGTTGGAGGGATTTATCACAGCGGGATTGGCTCGGAAGGGGTAATTTTTGTGTTTAAGAACCAGAGGATTCCTGATGCGAATCCTCTTGGCAGAACAGGGGAAGTTACTATTGATTCAACTGTATATAGTGATAGAGACGGGGATGGATACCCTGATATTAAAAAACTTACCCATTTATACAGTAATGCCTGGCATAATAATACTGGTATTAGATTTGCCCTGAGTTTTTATCTGGATAGAGAAGAATATGGACTGGGCTTTTTCTTTTCCCATCTTGAAAGCACACAGAAAACGGTGGCAGGCGGAGATACTTTGCACCCTTATGGGGAATTTGTTTTCACGGAGAAGATGTTTAATAACTCAAATGGATTTTTAATAAGCACAGTATATGGAGTGGGAGATGGTGCAGCCAATAGAGGTTTCAATTCCTCATTAGGGGCAATAGGCGCCAATTTTAGAATTGGTGAGTGGCCGGCAGGAATACTTATTGTTTATAGAGATGAGCATAGTAGTTTAAATGAAAATTATACCTCTTCAGTGCTGAGAGATAATGCTCCTCTTGAACCTTTTAATCCGCATTTCATAGATGACTATTACGAGCGCTCTAACAATGATGAAGTGTACTTTAAAAGACTCAGTCTTTCTGCCATAACACCTGATAGTGAGCTGGATGTGGTCTATGCATTAAATGCGGGTGTTTTAATGCATTCTGGTAAAGTGGGAGTATTGTTTAATAGAAACATGAGGATACAAAAGGACAGATTATCAGACAGTATCAGAGTTCAGCTTAATAGGCAAACAACTATCACTTCTTTTAGTGAACCAGAAGGAATGGGGTATGACGGGTATTTTACTCTAATAAAAGGTCTTTCTCTTGGAGATGGAGGGAAGATGAGAATTGGCTTTTCTTTTTATGGCGTAAAAGACAGGATAAAAAGGCACGTGGTTAAAATTGATACTGTTTATACCGAGTACAGAGATGGTGATGTCCAGACTGACGATTATGATGATTACGATGACCTGGCCTATTCAAAAGTGGAGTACGATTCCACACTTGAAAGAGTGGGAATTAATGTGTCAGTTCCCTGTGGATTCGTGTATAAAGTGCATAAAAATGTGGAAATACGGTTAGGAGTGGTTGAACAGATTTTGTGGGAAAAGTCTCAGGATTATACGGTGATTACCGATAAGATACCTTATACACATGAAGTTATAAGAGGGGATGGGACCCATACCCTTACCACAAGGAACCTTGTATTTGAAAATTCAAATATAGTCAATGAGACAATTACACCAGTTACCAATTTTTATTATGGAGCTGGTTTTAAATTGGGTAAGTATCTTACCATTGATTTAATGAATTTTTCTCAACTTTTCAATCTAAATAACTGGCAGGTTTCTGTGGTTTTTAGATTTTAGGAGGTGAATAATGAAAAAACTGTTTTTTATTTCTATAGCTGGTTTTATGATTTTATGGGGTGCATGTAGCTTAAAAGAACCGGAGCTTACTTCAGATGTTGATATGCCTAACCCGGTTACATTGAATCCACTTGTTGTGCGATCGGTTTATACGGAGTCATATTTGCTGGGGTATTCTTCTGATTTAAACAGGTTCTCCGATATAAATCCCGATAGTTCAGGAATACAGGATAGAATTATTATTGCATTCAACGCCCCTTTTTCTATTGCAGACGATGGTATTGAGATAAAAGGAGTGGATGGCAAAGGTGCTGGAGTGGTCAATTTCAGTTATGTTGTGGATAATTTTGAGAAAAAGCTCACCTTGTTCTTAACTGGTATACGTGATTCTACCACTTATGAGCTTATATTGCACTGGGGAGCAGTGAGAGATCTTTCAGGAAATTATCTTGATGGAAATTATAAT
>JALVLE010000202.1:5525-11549 GCA_027033555.1 Caldifarciminota bacterium
TGCCTAATACTACACCTTTGCATGTGCTATCCTTTTATTTTGCAAGAGAGATAGACGGAAATGCGCTCACCAGTGATACACTCTTTGTACAGTTTTCCAGAAATATAGATCCTGCAACTTTATCCGGAAATTTTTTGCTGTATTCTTATCCAGATAACACAGAATATACCTCTTCCATTACTTCCTATGGGATTGGAAACACAGGAAACATCGCGTTTTTTGTAATTGGCAATATTGAAGATGGACAGGGATATGCATTTCTATTGACTAATGGAATAAAAGATACAGGGGGGGTATCACTTGATGGAAACGGCAATGGTATTCTTGAGCTCAATGATAATGATACAATTTATTTTAATGTTGCCATTGGTGATACTTTAAGGGTGCAGTATCCTGAGATAGTGGGTTGGTATTATGAAGGGCATTCTCTTATAGTTGCGTTTTCCAGGCCCATGGATATTTCTTCTTTTGGCGATACAACTGTTATAGTGTTTGATGCTAACTTCAACAGAGTATATAGTAGATTGAGTTTATATCCTGACAAATCTCATTTAAAGATAGAGCCAGTGGCAGATGTGCCAGGTGGGAAATTGTTTCTTTCCAGAAACTTAAGAGATACTTCTGGACTGAAATTGGATGGAAATTCAAATGGCTATGGAGGTGAACCTGGCCTTGATGATGTTTATTTAAATCTGTAAAAAGCGATGAGCGGGAAACTATATGTTGTAGCTACACCAATAGGCAATCTGGAGGATATTACATATAGAGCTGTCCGGATACTGAGAGAATCTGACATAATTCTTGCGGAGGATACGAGAGTTGTGGCAAGGTTATTGAGTAAATATGAAATTCATGGAAAAAGATATATTTCCTTTCACGAACACAATGAAGAGAAGAGGATTAAAGAGGTGGAAAAGTATCTCTCTGAAGGGAAAAAAATTTCTCTTGTATCTGATGCTGGTACTCCTCTTATTCAGGATCCAGGATATCGGCTTATAAGGTATCTCAGGACAAAAAATTTTGAAATAGTGCCGGTACCCGGGCCAAGCGCATTTGTGGCAGCACTTTCTGTGTCAGGGATGCCTACAGATTCCTTTGTATTTCTGGGATTTTTACCCCATAAGCCTTCCAGAAGAAAGAGGTTACTGCAGAAAATGGAGGAAGTAAATATGACTTTTGTGATTTATGAATCTGTTCATAGGATAGATTCATTGATGGATGAGTTATGTGAGCGGTTTGCGGATAGAAATGTATTTGTTGCAAGGGAGATGACAAAACTTCATGAAGAGTACCTTTTCGGTAGGCCATGTGAGATTAAAAAAGCTATTGTTAAAAAAGGCGAATTTGTAATAGTTGTGGAGAAGAAAATATGAAAAATAAAGCAAGGGCGCTGTTAAAACCTGTGGCCAGAATAATAGCTCGTTTTGGTGTACATCCAAATACACTTACTGTGACCGGTTTTCTTGTAACTGTGGTTGCTGCTATTTTTTACGCCGAAGGCAGGTTTGTTTTAGGTGCACTTGTTCTACTTTTTGCAGGTCTTTTTGATGTTTTTGATGGAGATGTGGCAAGACTTTCCAACAAGGTGACACGTTTTGGTGCGTTTCTTGATTCTACGCTGGATAGATTCACTGAATTTTTTATTTTTTCGGGATTTGCCTATCATTTCAAAAAAGATTTTTACACTGTTTATCTAATTTTTACAGCTCTTTTTCTTTCTTTGATGGTAAGTTATACCAGAGCAAGGGGGGAAGGTCTGGGTTATAGTACTAAAAAAGGACCCATGGACAGACCATCAAGGTATTTTTACATTATAGTGATTTCTTTCCTCCCTGTTATATATTTTGAGCTCTATATTTCTGTGTTTATAATACTAACATTAATCACAGTTTTGAGAAGAATATATGACCTGAAAAAACTTGATGAAATCAAGGAGGTTTGATATGGGAGAAATCAGGGTAGCTATCATCGGTGTAGGTAATTGTGCATCCAGTCTCGTGCAGGGAGTCTATTATTACAGGAATGCCAGAGAAGGCGAGTTTATACCAGGTATAATGCATGTGAATTTGGGTGGTTACCATATTAGTGATATAAAGTTCTGCTGTGCTTTTGATATTAATGTTACCAAGGTGGGGAAAGACCTCTCAGAGGCGATTTTTGCTGAACCCAACAACACCTATAAATTTACTGATGTGCCTAAATTGGGTGTTAAGGTTTACAGGGGCATGACCCATGATGGAATTGGTAAATATCTTGAGGGTATTATCAAAAAAGCGCCTGGTCCGACTGATGATGTTCAGAAAATACTAAGAGATGAAGGGGCTGACGTGGTTGTTAATTTCCTTCCTGTTGGGTCTGAGGAGGCAACAAAATGGTATGTGGAGCAAACCATTGCGGCAGGTGCAGCTTTTGTGAATGGGATACCTGTATTTATTGCGACAAGTGAATATTGGGGGAAAAGGTTTAAAGATGCTGGGCTCCCTGTATTAGGTGATGATATTAAATCTCAGGTTGGGGCCACGATTGTTCACAGAACACTTGTACAGCTATTCATTGATAGGGGAGTAAAATTGGAGAGAACCTCTCAGCTCAATGTGGGGGGAAATACAGATTTTTTGAACATGCTGGAAAGGGAGAGACTTCATTCCAAGAAGATTTCCAAAACACAGGCTGTAACATCCCTTTTGCCGTATGATATTGGCGAAGAAAATGTTTACATAGGTCCTTCTGACTATGTAGCGTGGTTGAAAGATAGAAAATGGGCCTACATGAGGCTTGAGGGGAAAACCTTTGGTGATGTGCCTTTAAACATTGAATTGAAACTTGAAGTATGGGATTCTCCAAACTCAGCAGGTGTAATGATTGATGCAATAAGGACAGCTAAGATAGCCAAGGATGCTGGGCTTGCAGGTCCTATAATAGAGCCATCAGCGTATTTCTTTAAATCTCCACCCAAACAGTTTCCGGATTGGAAAGCAAGACAGTTGCTGGAGGAGTGGATAGTCAAAAATACAAAAAAGGAAGAATCACAGACAGAATAACTTGGGCAGGTTTGGTTTTTTTGTGACAATAGAGGGGATAGAGGGGAGTGGAAAATCCACTCTCCTCTATGGTTTAAAAGAATTTGTTGAATCACTTGGACTTTCGGTTGTGATAACGAGAGAACCAGGAGGTACTGTTTTTGCCGAAAATATTAGAGAGCTTATTCTTCATCATGATGATAATATAGACCCATGGACAGAGGTTTTTTTACTTCTTGCTGCAAGAAGAGAAAATGTCACCAAGGTCATTCTACCCGCACTGAGGGAGGGAAAGGTGGTAATTAGTGATAGATACACTGATTCAACGCTTGCCTATCAGGGCTATGGAAGGGGATTACCTCTTAAAAAGCTTTCTATGCTTAACAAGATGGCAACTTCAAAGATTTTTCCACGTCTTACTTTCATTATAGACCTCCCGGTAGAGCGGGGTTTTAGAAGAAAAAGCGGGAGTCTTGACAGAATAGAAAAAGAGGAACTTGAGTTCCATGAAAGGGTAAGAGAAGGGTATCTTCAGCTTGCAAGGAAGGCCAAAAAAAGAATAAAAGTGCTTGATGGCACAAAATCGCCAGAAGAATTGCTTGAGGAGGCAAAAGAAATTTTAAAGAAGGCCTTAATAGAAAAAGGTAAAATTAAAGGAGAAAAGCCATGAAGATTAAGACATCTGTTCTTAAAATAGGTGTTGTTTTTGTAGTAGGAATATATGCCGCAGCGGCTATTGCCTCGCAGGGAAAGAAGTATGATACTCGTAAGATGTATGAGTTGTACTTCAGAACCATTGATAAGATTACGAAATATTATGTGGATTCTGTCTCAGAGGGGCAGCTTATAGAAAAATCACTTGAGACGCTTGTTGGTTCTC
Source organism: Caldifarciminota bacterium (assembly GCA_027033555.1). GTDB lineage: Bacteria > Hydrothermota > Hydrothermia > UBA1063 > CAJXJZ01 > CAJXJZ01. Next base: position 9,426 of record JALVLE010000202.1, read on the forward strand.
TTGACCCCTTTTCTGAATTTATGACCCCTGACGAGTCAAAGGAATTTCAGATACATACAAGCGGAACTTTTGGTGGTATTGGGATTCAAATAGGTATAAGAGATAACTGGCTTACCGTGATTGCACCTATTGATGGTACGCCTGCTCAAAAGGTTGGTTTAATGGCCGGAGACAAAATTATTGAGATAAACGGAAAATCCACAAAAGGGTGGAAACTTACAAAAGCTGTTCAGGTATTACGGGGTGATCCAGGTACAAAAGTTAGAATTAAGGTATTGCGTAAAGGGGTGGACAAACCTCTTGAATTTGAAATAACCCGTGCTATTATTAAGATAAAAAACGTGCCATATTATACAGTAATGAAAGGTGACATAGGATATGTAAGGTTTACTGAATTTATGCGCAATTCTAGCATTCAGCTCAGGAATGCTCTTCTTGATATGAAAAAGAAAGGTGCCAAGAAATACATCGTTGATATAAGATCCAATCCGGGCGGACTTTTAAACGAAGCTATAAGGACAGCATCACTTTTTCTTGAATCGGGTAAGGTGGTGGTAAGTACACGTGGTAGAGTGCCAAGTTCAATCCATGTGGATACCAGCATTAATATGGGTACGGATTTTGTTGATGCGCCTGTTGTGATACTTGTAGATAGAGGCTCAGCCAGTGCCTCAGAAATACTTTCTGGAGCTTTGCAGGATTGGGATAGAGGTATTATTATAGGGGATACGACTTTTGGTAAAGGTTCGGTTCAAAGGTTATTTCCCCTTGATTACGGTTACATACTGAAGATCACCGTTGCGAAATATTATACTCCTTCGGGTAGGTGTATTCACAGGAGCAGGTGGGAAGGATTTCTTGAGAGTGAAGAGAACAATAAAGATAAGAAACTCAAGTACTATACACTTGTCTTAAAAAGGCCGGTTTATTCTGGTGGGGGTATTTCGCCTGATGTGTACATGGTCCCGGACACAATGGGTAGTGTAGTATCAAAACTTCTATCCAAATCTGCATTTTTTGATTTTGCAGTTGAGTATAAAGTTAAACATGGTAAAATACCCGAAAACTTTGAGGTTACACCCGGTATATTAAAAGAATTCAGAGCATATCTTCGCAGAAGAAAGATAAAAATAAAGAGCTATGAATTTAGAGAAAATAAAGAAAAAATCAAGAAACTATTAGGTGCAAATCTGGCAGAAGTGTATTTCGGCGAGAAAGGAAGATATAGGTATCTTGTTTCTCATGATGAAGTGGTTAAGAAAGCTGCAAGGATACTTTCTAATATTAACTCTATTAAAGACTTGAGAACATACCTCAAAAAACATGCACAAAATGGAAAATAATAAGGATTTTGTACATTTACATGTGCATTCTGAATACTCCATTCTTGATGGGGTTATACATGTTAAGGACCTTGTGAACCACGCCAAAGAACTGGGTTTTAGTGCCATTGCTCTTACTGATCATGGCAACATGTTCGGATTTGTTGAATTTTATAAATACGCCACAGAGGCAGGAATAAAACCTATAATTGGTATGGAGTCCTACATAGCTGCAAAATCACGCCTTGAAAAGAAGACTAAAGATAATCCCACTTATCATCTAACTCTTCTTGCTGTTAATAACACAGGCCTTAAAAATTTAATGTACCTGAGTTCAAAAGCATACACAGAGGGATTTTTCCAGAAACCGAGGATTGATAAAGAGCTCTTGAACGGTAGAACTGAAGGGCTTGTTGCTCTTTCAGGATGTGTGCAGGGTGAGATTGCTCAGCATATATTAAAGGGAGACATGAAAGGGGCAGAAAAGGCACTTTTTGACTACCTTGACCTCTTCGGAAAGGAAAATTTCTTTCTTGAGATACAGAATGTGGGGATAGAAGAGAACTTAGTAGTGAATAAAGGGCTTATAGAGTTGTCTTTGAAGCACGGTGTGGGTCTTGTTGCTACAAATGACGTACACTTTTTGCGAAAAGAGGATAGGGAACTGCAGGATGTACTCATATGCATTCAGACAGGGAAAAGGCTTGAAGATGAAGACAGGCTTAAAGCTGAAACAGAAAATATATATTTAAGAAGTAAGGAAGAAATGTGGCAGCTTTTTGGTGAACTCCCGGAAGCTTTG
>JALVLE010000203.1 GCA_027033555.1 Caldifarciminota bacterium
GGCTTGGGGCCGAGAATTAAATCACCATTACCCAGCAGTGAAATTCTTCTATTGGTTTTTCCATCCGGAGTAACTCCATATTTGCGCCCTTTTTTCTTCTCTTGCTTGAACATCGCAAGGGATTCCACCAAAGTCCCATCCAGCCAATGCTCCAACGGAAAGTAACCCACAATAAGAGCCAATCGGCCATTGACATCAGCAACTTCATCAAGCCATACCGTGTCAGGATGGTCATTTTGAAAACGCTCCTCTGGCGATTTTTCAACGCCCTGTGCCCATGATTTCGCCCGGTCGGCCCTGCGTTCAAGGCACACGCCGCACATCTTGCGAGAAATGGCCTTTTTCCTTTCTTTTTCATCCGTTGCTCCAAATCCCAGAGGACGCAGGCCACAGACGGAACAAACATTTTCTTTTCCCGAATCCTTCCATGCATTCTGAATTACAGAAACATCAGCCTGCAACCAGAGCCCTTCTTTTCGTTCATAGGCAAGCAATTCGCCCAAGGATTGCTCCTTCTGTTCGTCCAGGGATTGCTCCCCCTGAGGCTCTGTTCGCTTTTGAGTGTAATTAACAAGCGGGATTTCGGGTGGCAGTGTAAGATCACCATGGCTTAATTTTATAACCGCCTGGCGGATGTATTCTTCCAGTGTGATAGTTTTCTCGTATACTGCAGAAAGTAAATGTTTGGCTTGGGAATCGGAATAGGAATCTTTTGGGACATAAAGTTGGGACAAAGAAATTTTACCTTGCCCGGTTTCATCTCTCAAAAATGTCAGAAACACAGGCCCATTTTCGTCACGATAGACTTCACCGGCCAGCGGAAACTCCCACTCAAGGATATTCTGAAGGGCGTCATAGATTTTCGTTAGCAATTTACGCCGCCCCAGAAGGTCAGGGATGTTGTTGGATGCGGATAGATAACCAAGCCCGTCAATGCGGAGGGGGAGGAGTTGAGGATGGAACCAGCGAGAAAATTTTGAATGTTGTTTAACAATATCCGATAATGAAGCCCTCTCTTGAATCAAAGTTTCCCACTTTAAACGCTGGAGAGTGCCCCACCCTGCAAATGACTTAACCAGCACACTTACTGAAAGAGAATGTTCCCATAAAGTGACATCATTTACACTATAACGAGTGTCTCCTGCAGCTTTTTCGAAAACATGTCGAGTAATGTATAGGAAATTTCGTTGATTATCCCTTGAAAGAGTACTTGAACAAATTTTTTCTTTAAAATGGTCTTTATACGAACATAATAACTTCGTTAAACTATCATTTGATGAGCAATTGGCTTGTCTTCGTCTAATATTCTCAGTTTCCTCATCAAGTTTATATAAGTGACGCCCATATCCGAACACTGAAAATATGCCAAAACCAGACGAGAGGGGGCGAACTAAATACGCATTTGAACCTCGGGTTATAACCTCGCTCCTGTCAAATTCCGAGTCTACCCAATCCATCCTTTGGAGCAAACACACCGCTCTATTTTCAACATTGCAATTGCCAAAGTTACGCTTATGATGGTTTTGAATCATTTCCTGAAGAGTTGCCTGTGTATTCACAATATGTACTGGCAAAATGTTAGCGAAATTTTTTATGAATTGCTGTGATCTACTCGGACCAAATCTTGGGTGAAGGTAATAAGATCTACGCCTATCCCTCAAATACTTTGCCTGATGCCCGAAATGCAGTTTACCTATATCATGCAGCAATGCTGCCAGTTCGGCTAAGAGTATGTTTTCTCTCTTATCTGCAAGAGTTTTTAAATCCTTGGCCATTTTCATCCCATCCTTTTATAAAAACTTCTTTCCATTCCTCTGGCTTTATCTTTGTTTGCTGGACATCTACATCTGCCACTCCATAACCACTGCTGGTCTTGGCACCGAAGCCGTATTCGGTCAGCATTACTTTAAGACCTTTCGCAACCTGCTCAAGATCTTCTTTGGATTTATCTTCGTCGATCTCCTTCATCGGCACATAAAGCAATGTAAATGCGCCCCTGGTCCCCTGCGGCACACATTCAAAGTAAATAGGTTGTTTGCCTGCGCCTGTTTTACGGTCGTGTGGGTTGATAACTTCCAATCCGATTTTGTCAAAGAAAGTGGGATAAAAGTGAAGGTTCCCTTGAAAGCCTTCGACATCACCCACACGATATCCCTTATCTCGAAGCTTGCTTTCAAATTGCTCCGCAACGTTCTTTATCTCCTGTTTAACTCGCTGCTCCCACTGCTTTTTTGCTTCATCATTATCATCTTGGGATAGTAGCCCCACACGAAAACGTGCCAGAGCCTGATTAAGAAACTCAGCTGTGCCATCTTTCTCGTTGCCAAAGAGGCGATAGAGCCGAATTCGTTCTTCAAAAAACTTTTTTTCGTCTATTTCCCTTTCTGAAAGTTTCATTACCAGCTCACGCACCATCGCAGCCCTTAGTGCACCCTTCCACTGACTTGGTGCCACATAGGGCACTTTGAAGACCCATTCTTTCTTGACAGGGTTATCAATAATGTAAAAATCAGTGTCATCTCTACTGATGTAAGGCTTGTGTAAGGTGAAAATAACTTGGATTGCCCATGAACCGGATGGGAATATAGAAAGGTTGGGGAGAGAAGGGGTAACCACATCTTCACCAATCTTAAGGTTGAGTATAGAAGCCATCCATCGCAAGCGACAACAGAGAAATTCCTGAAAATTACCTCGTGGATGAGTCAGGTCATCAGCATAATACCACCATTGCAGGCCGTTTTTGTCTTTAACATAGTCTTTGCATTGGGTTGAGCTTCCTTTACAAATCACATCAGCTGGCAAAAGTTGAGCAAGAAATATTTGCCTGCTCGCAGCATCAGGAACTGCAGAAGTCTCAAGTTTCCCTTGGAAAATGAAAGAACTCACGACTTTTTGAACTCGTGATTGTAATTCTAGTCGCTCTTTGCGCTTTTCTCTCTCTTCTGCTTTTTTGTTAGCCCCTCGTGCTTTTTTCTCTTCCCACAGCAATTCACTAATTCGATGGCCATAACGGCTAATTTGTTTATATAAATCAAACTCTGCCCAGAATTCATGTTTCATTGTTTTACTCTCCACAGTTTAATAAAGACTTAAAAAATGCTTTTGCATCTGATAACTTTGGACTCACAGCATCTCGGGGTGAGTTCATCTCTCGCCAGACTATCAATTTATAACTGGTTTTTAAATGCTGATAAATAGTTTGCAATATTTTTTCTCTATCCCAAATCTGGTCATAAACATCGGATTTTTCTGGAATCCACCCCCACACCCTAATTTCGTTATTGTACGGCCTTGATATTTTGATTTTGGCTGCGAGTTTCTGATTTTTAGTAGTGCCCATAACGAAATGCCTTATTGCTTTATGATTTGAAAATAGCCGGCGTAGATCATATTTGAGCATAAATGTATCTTTTTCTTCAAACGAGTAACCACTTTGAGGCTGGATTTTAGCAAGAAAAATATTAGACAGTGAAGGTAAATGATGATATTTATGATTTCCCGAAATGTTTGATAAATGCTCACAGAGCGATTGAATGTTGACATTTTCGGCCGTTTGTATAACTCCGAAACCCATTTGCACACGTGCACCCAGTGCTGTCCAAGTACTTATAAACCGAATCAATCCAGCCACGACTTGAGGATTAAAAGTTGGGTGGAGACTTTTTATGCAGATAACAAAGTCCCCTCCTTCTGGTGGATTCGGAAAATACCATTGGGGTGTTATCTCTTTCCCATTTTTATCGGTATACTGCCGTTCTCGAAGGGTAACCCTTTTATCAACTATGATAGAGTGCATCTCTGTATCTATTACCTGTATCTGGAACCTTCTTTTCCACCCCGTCGCTCCAAATACTTGGCACACATCGCAATACTGTCCTTGATTATCGGGACAACGATTTTCTGATGTCGAATCGCACGCACTTCCTCCCAATCCCCGCACGATGGCCTCGTACCACCAGCGCAGGCTGCCGATGATGCCGGTCTCGTGGATACGGTCCATGGTGCCGTCGATACCCCCTGTCCAAAGAGGGGTAAGGGTCTCTATCTTGACTTTCAGTTCGCCCACTTTCTCACT
>JALVLE010000204.1 GCA_027033555.1 Caldifarciminota bacterium
CGAGAAGCTCAGCTTCATGGTTCATTGGCTTAAATAATATTTCAACCCCATAGTACAGTCAAATTAATGCCTAATCATTCACACTCTAAGTGTCCCCTCCTGATTTTAACCACCCCCTCCTTTAAAAAATCTTAAATCTTCACCAGCTTGACCCTTGTATCAAAGTAGGATGCTGAACCTCCAATTGGGTCTTCGAGAGTTACATTCTTGAGATACGGATCAACTCGCATAACGGAGTTTGGACACAACCCTGTCTTCCTCCTCCTATCGCCTTTAATAACCTTTCCATCCACCACAACATCGTTAGCTCCATAAGCCCAGTGTCCGTAAGACCATGAAACTGCCACTACTCCCTTTCTGACGCCCTGAGTCAATTTTACTTTGCCCGCAACTGGTACTTTCTCACCATTCTTGAGATCCCAGACTCCTTCAGGATTGGTTGGAGACACAATTTTTGCGAAATCGCCGTCCCCGAGCCCAAACTCCTGAGCAGTTTCAGGATGAATGAGGATGTAATTTTCCGGTGCGAAGATCTGCGTAAGCCAGTAATCACCTATTGTCCTTGATTGTCCACCGTAAATTTCTTTATAGGTAATGAGCATAAGCGGGAATTCCCTGTCGTCCAGTTCCCTTCCTCTTGCATCCTTAATTGGCTCAAATATCCCGATACCGGAGAATCTATTTCCTGTCATGGAGTTTCTCGCCAGGGCTACAGGTTCAAAATAAAGGTTAAACATCTTGCCAAATTTGTGTACGAGCTTGCCATCACCGATAAATTTATTTGTGAAGTTTTCGTACCTACCACCTCTATTGAGGACATATACAACCTTTCGCCACCACTTGTCTCCCACTGCCTTCATCCACTTTTCGTAATCAAATGTTGCTCTGTCCAGATGTCTTCTTGCGGTCTTGAAAACTTTCAATTCATTTCTACTTGCATCCGGGACTTCACTTCCAACTTTATCACCAGCTGCGATATTAGCAACCATCTTGAGATAAAAATCTTCGGGTCTCTTGAAATCCCAACCCTCTCCAAATCCATCTTTGCCATATCCAGCGAGACCGAGTTTTTCAGCAATGGCGAGTAGAAGAGTCTCCATCTGAATGTGCATCTTTTCACCAAAGACAGTAACTACATCTGTGAGCGGTGAAACTGTCGGCTGTCTCACCTTACTGGTTTTTGTAGGAACATCCGGTGTGACGTGTGGGGTTCCCCACCTCTCCCAGATCGCAGCATCCGGGAAGATGTAATCTGCGTACATGGATGTCTCACCAATGACGATATCGGAGGCAATGAAAAGTGGAATCGCATCCAGATCGGTGAGTATTTCAATGTTTTTGTGAGAAGCTGGAGCAGCAAATCCTGGTGTTCCCTTATGTAGAATTAACGCCTTAATCTTGTAGGGATACCCATCTTTGGCTGATGGTAGAATCTCCTGATAAACGTTTCCAGTGAACGGGAACCAGGGCCTTTTTGCCGGATATCCATTGAATAGTGTGCTTTCTTCGTAATGAGACTTTTCCCTTGTGATCTTTACACCGAAAGAACCAAGCTTTCCTGGATGCATAACTTTGAGATTGAAGGGGCCCTTCCTCTTGTTGCCCATCTCGTGCCAGTGGCCTCCCCCACCAGAAAGACCACCTTTCCAATCTGGATTCCCGATGAGCAGATTTAGAGCAATGATTAAAAGACCGTTGTAATAACCGTTAGTATGCTGGACAGGACCACGGTAAAAGTCGATTGCTGCCTTTTTACCATGAGAAGTATATTCTCTTGAAACCTCCTCAATATCCTTTACAGGAATACCACAGAGCTTTGACCATTCAGCCATTGATCTGGAAAAGGCCTCTTCTTTGAGAAGCTGGAACACAGTTTTAACCTTTATCCCGTTAAGCTCGCCTTGGAAGAACAGATCACCTTCAACAGGAGTGGTGGAATTTGGCTTGACAGGGACAGGTTTACCGTCCTTTGTAACCACGAAAGTATGCTCGTCTCCAAGCCCAAGGTCACTGGCCCTCAGGAGCTTTCCTGGCCCGTCCTTTTCAATTCTGACAAGATACGTGGCATTTGTCCAGGAAGACTCGCCATTTTTCCTGGCAGCACCTTTATTAGCAGCTCTCAGGAATTTTTCATCATATCTTCCATTCTCGATAATCCATCTAATCATAGCAAGAGCGAGTGCAGCATCGTAGCCGGGTTTAACAGGAAGCCATTTCCAGGCCCTCGCCGCTGTCTTGCTCATTCTCGGGTCAACTACAGCAATCTTCAGTCTTCCTGTTGAAATACCTTCGGTAATCTTCTCACTCATCGGAGTAGGGCCAAAATTGGCTTCAAATGCTCCGGTTCCCCAGTAGATAATAAACTCACTGTTAAGAGCATCTGGTTTCATGTGTTCCTTGCCATGGCCCCATTTACCCTTGCTGTACTGTTTGGTGGAAGCTTTATAAGCAATGTGATGTGATTGCTCACAGATCGTAGTGTGCTCGTAAAAGTTTACACTTCCAAAAGCATCATATAGCCATCTCTTTGTGAATTCCTTTCTTCCGTGCTCAATTCTTCCGGCCATGAAAACAAGCTGATTATTTACTGGACCGAGGTCAGGATGATCAGGTGAAATAAGGGTATCGAGGTATTTTGAGTATTTTTTCTTGAAGGCGGCAACGCTCATTTTCCCTTTGGCAACAAGCTTTGCATCCTTCTTCATCTGCTTCATTACCTTGGGATCACGGAGCTTGTAGATATCCTTGAGACCTGTGACGTAGCGATTTTCTTCACCTTTCACATGCTTAAACAGATAGCCACCTTCAACGATTTCCTTAACGGCTTGCTCAAAGGAAATCACCTTCCAGCGATTAGACCCTCTTGGACCATCTCTCTTTAAAACTTTTCTCAACCTGTATGGATCATAAAGACTCTGGATACCGGCCTCTCCTTTAGGGCATAGTTTCCCGTCATGCTTTGCCGCTTTAGAAGGTGAAGTTTCATAGCTCAACTGTGGAAGCAGATTCTGGGGTGAGTAAGGATTACCATCAATCTTAACCGCAACCCCGTTCAGAATTTTAACCTTTATGGGACATGAAGTATGACACTGGAGACAAACGGAATAAATTACATTTTCGGGCTTTGCTAACGGGTAGGAGGTATAGCCATCAGCCTGCCTGACAATAGCATTCATGAGTTTTTGACTACCCTCAAGTTTTGATGCAATGAGGGTAGAGCCACCGACAAACGCAGCATTTTTGATAAACTCTCTTCTTTTCATTTGTTACCTCCTATCCGTGGCACTCCACACACTTCTCGATATTTGAGGGGACAAACGATTCTCTTGTCTTGAATCCAATGAAATACATATTGGGCTTGTTCTCTTCGTACATGCGGAAGGTCTTGTGCTCGCGAACCTTTTTAGAGACCGTGGAATTGGGATCATTTATATCACCAAAGTAAATTGCAGCTCCGATACACGTGGTAACACATACAGGAAGTAAACCATTCTCAACTCTGTGAATACAGAAATCGCACTTTCTGAGAGTCCCTTTCATCGCATTGCCCTTTCTCGTTAGCTTCTTGATATCAAAGAACTCCCTTTCTTCATACTTTTCAAATACCGGTGTATTTTCTGTGTAGAAACCTCCTTTATCCTCAAAAACCACGTTGTAGGGGCAGGCTTCCAATATTGCTTTTCTGGCCTTTTTGTTTTTCTTTAGCTTCTCATAATCAAATACAACAATACCATCAGGTCTCTTGGTTACAATGCCTTTTTCGATTTTATCGGCGGCTTCTTTACACGGTGCATTGTCACACTGCATGCAGTTTACCGGCATAAAGAAGCGATCAGCATTTGTGTAATTACCGGTCTCGGCTTCATAGACCAATCTAAGAGATGTGCCCGGAGGTGCCATGTTTTCTGAAGCGCAGGATACAACACATGAATAACATCCCACGCATTTTCTATTGTCTATAACCATGGCCCATTTATGGCCTGGTTTTTTGAGAGCCTCTGCCAGCTCTCTTTGCATCTTCTGGTGGAGACCGATCTCCATGTACATCACCTCCTATGTTGCGTTT
>JALVLE010000205.1 GCA_027033555.1 Caldifarciminota bacterium
GCTGAAACACCATCTGGCTTTGATGTGCAGGAGGCCCAGGAAGAAGAGGGTATTGTGCTGGCTGAGGAGTCAGAAGCTGAAAAAAATAGAGAAGAAAAGATAGCAGGAGAAGCTACTCCTCAGGAAGCAGGGGCTTTTACTAATCCAATAGTTGAGGGGGAAGAAGAATTTATTTTTGAAGACTCGGGTCAAGTAACTACACGGAAAGAGGAGGGGATAATCACCACGGAAAAGAAAGAAGAGATTCCTATTGCTCCAGGTGTTAGTTCCGGGTATGATGAAATATATGCCTCTTCAGAAGAGCAAGAAGAAGAGCTAATATTTGAAGAAGAGGGAGAGGCAGAAGTAGCTATAAAAGAAAAAGAAGAGAATATAACCCATGAGGTTGAAGAAAGAGAGTCTGTAATGATGGAAGAGGCTATCGCTAAAGGAAAAGAGGAGAAAACGGAAAATAAATTATCCAGCGATGCCACAACAGATGCTCTGGTGGAGGAAGCTGTTGGGTTAGTGGAAGAGGAAATTAAAGCGGAGTCAAAAGTAGCAAAAGAGTTATCAACAGAAGAGGTAATTTCTCGCCGGCCACTGGGAAAGAAAACTCTTCCTTCCACTCATAAAGTGGTTAAAGAAAACAAATACGCTGAGGAATTCAAGAATGTGGTGCTCACATTTATTGAGGAAATGGGAGAGGCAAATATATACGAATTGTACGATTTTGCCCATCCTTTTGAGACTGCTATGATTTTGTATAAGATGAACCTGTATGAGGCAGCTATTGACGAATTTCAGAGGGCTATGAGAGATAGCGAATACAGGCTTAAATCCATGGAAATGATAGGTAGAATATTCTATGAACTTGGAAACTATGAAATGGCCGTTAAAATGCTGGAAAAAGCATTAGATGAGGGTGGATACGAGGAGCATGAATATGCAGGAATCAGATATTTTCTTGCGCTCTCTTATGAAGCCATGGGTTTAGAAGACAAAGCCCTTGAAAATTATGAGCAGCTTTATCTTATAGACAGAACGTATAAAGACGTTAGTGAAAGAATAGATGCCCTTAAATTAAAAAGAATGAAAAGTTTTTAGGAGGGTTTTATGGCCGGACTTGAAAAAGTAAAAAGGAAGACTTTTGCAGATATTCTTGTAGATGAAGGTATAGTCTCACGAGAGATTATGAAAAAAGCCTTAAAGGAACAGTGGAGTGAAGGGATCCCAATAGAACTTTATCTTATCAATAAAGGTTATGTTAATGAAGATACTCTTGTTTCCGTTCTTACCACAAAATTCCCTCTTAAATATGTAGATTTATCTGTAATCCAACCGGATCCAGAGGCAGTAGACCATATACCTTACAGAATTGCTAAAAAATACGTGCTCATACCACTCAGAAAAAGTGGACGTTCTCTTGCTGTTGTGATGGGCAATCCCCTAAACCGCGAAATGGTAAGTGAACTTAAAAAAGTTACAGATCTTAAAATAATACCTTTTGTTGGAAAAATCACGGAGATACTGGATTATATTGAAACATACTATTCTGAAGAAGTAAAAAAGGAAGAAGAAATAGGAGCTCCAGGCACTTATAGCAAATTAAAAGGTGAAGTGGGTCTTACTCTGCAGAGCAATATGAACTTTGACAATTTTGAAGTAAGTTCTTGCAATGAGCTGGCATACTCTTTTGCAAAGAGCTTTGCTGAGACACGGGGGGTGGAGAATACAAAACTATTTATTTATGGCAAAGAAGGATATGGCAAGACTCATCTGCTCAATGCAGTGGGAAATTATATTCTTGAACATGAAACCTTTAGAGGGGTTCTTTATACAGATGCCTTGAAATTTATGGATCTTCTGAACAGTGCCAAAAGCGATAAGGATTTGAAAAAATTCCGTTTATCTCATGTTGAAACGGATGTATTTTTATTTGATGATCTGGATCTCCTTATGGGGCATGATTATGCGCAAAATCAATTGCTTTATATCCTCATGGAGCTCAATATGCAGGAAAAGCAATTTATTTTTACAAGCAGTCTCCCACTCAAAGGACTTTCTGGAATAAATAAGAAGCTCATTTCAATAATAGAAAGCTCCATTATGGCTCCTATAGATCCCCCTGATAAAGAATTAAAAATGAAAATACTTAAGAAAAGGCTGGGTAATCTAAACCTTTCCTCAAAAGTACTTGACCTTATACAGGAAGTGGCTGATGATAATCTGAGGGTGTTAAATGCAATTATAAATGAAGTATTAACCCTCAGTCGCATGGGAAAAGAAATAGATACAGGTCTTATAAAATCCATAGCCAAAACTTATAAAGGATAAAAAAGGGGGTTATCATGAGCCTTGGTGATTTATTGAAGGGCTTAAAAAAGGCCGGGGGTGGTAATGATATCATAAGTATTGACATTGGTTCCAGTTCCTTGAAACTTGTAGAGATAGAAAGAAGAGGAAAAAAATACGTGGTTAAAAACCTTGTTTCTGAGAAGCTTCCTCCTGAGCTGATTGTTGGAAAGGAAATAATGGACCGGCAGGAAATTATCATAAAGCTCCAGGATGCCCTCAGGAAACTCGGCTCCTCTGTACAGGCATGTGTGGTGAATGTGGCAGGACAGGATGTGATTGTCAGAAGACTTACAGTTCCAAAACAGAAGAAAAAAGAGGAGCTTGATGAATCTATCCTGTGGAAGATTAGGGAGGAGTTAAATGTGGACCCTGCAGATGTTACGTGGGGCTATTTCATTCTGGGAGATTCGGCAACCCCGGGTTCTATAGATATATTCCTTGCAGCAGCAAAGCTTGAAGTAATATACGGTCTGCTGGACCTTGTAAGAGCAGCCGGACTTGAACCTTTTGCCATAAATGTTGACCCGGTGGCTCTTTACAATGTGGTAAAATACAACGGGTACCTTGAAGAAGGAAAAACCATCGGACTTGTGCATATAGGGTACGAAAATACTACCCTTGTCATTATTAAAGGAAACAAAATAATCCTTTCAAGGGAAATGCATGTCTCTACCAAAACTTATGTGGAGTCCATTTCCAGGTTTCTTGATCTTCCACGTGAGGTGGCTGAGGAAGTCATGTATAAGGGACCAGGTGATAAAGTGGAGGAAGATGCATTCCGTGATACCATAGAGTCTCTGAATGACAGATTTGTCGGTAATCTGGAGAGGAACTTCCAGGGAATTCTACCTGAAGGAGAAAATATTGAGAAGTGGATACTGAGTGGTGGAGGTGCTTATATTACAGGGCTTCCTGAATATATAAAGGAGAAATTTGAAGGAGAGGTAGAAATACTTGATCCGTTTAGAGAGCTGGAATATGAGGCCGAGGTGGGCGTAGGAGACATGCCAGCTATTTACTCTGTGGCTGTGGGTCTTGGAATTGCCTATTTTGAAAAAGATACTTCTATTAACATATTGCCTCCAGAAGAGCTTGAGGTGATTGAGGAAATTTCTCTTGTACCCCATGTGGTATTATCAGCCATAATACTTATTATATTGCTCCTTATAATGGGAGGAGTAAGCATCTTTCAATCAAGAAAGATAGCAAAACTGGAAAAAGAGAAAAAGGCCCTGCTTGACCAAAAAGTTGTTTTGCAAAGAAAAGCCGATGAAATCCGAGGGATTAAGAGGCAGATAGAAGAGGTAAAGGGGAAAATAGAAGTCATTAAGAATCTTTCAAGAGATAGGGCAAGGTATGTGGAGTTGATGAATGAGATAAACAGAATTTTACCTTACGATACCTGGCTTCTTTCTGTGAGAGAAAGCGGTAGTAACGGTCTTGAAATAGAGGGAGAATGTGGCTCTAATCTTATTCTTGCTGAGTTTATGAGAAGGTTACTTGCATCACCACTTATAAGTGATGTCCAGCTTATTGAGTCAAATGTAGATAAAGTAGAGGAGAGAAAAGTAGCACATTTTAAATTAAATGTTACACTGAGTAATGTGCTTTTAGCCGAAACACAAAATTTAAGTGACAAACAAGGAGGTAAATGATGAAGTTATTAAAAATGCTCCCAATTATAGTATTAGGAGCAGTTGTAGTATTATCTGCCTGTAATGAAGAGGATAGAACAGCAGAGGTTTATGGAAAAGTGTATTGGGCAGAAGCACATATTGTGCCTGATCCAATGGATACAACTAAAGAAGATACAATAATTTATTTAAATGTTGCTCCCGATGTGGAAGTGTATCTTGAACAGGATAGAACCTCTGATATACCTTATCGCGGTGAGGATCTATATACCACCACTGATAATCAGGGACGCTATTCCTTTGTTGTATATCTTGGAAGAAGTTTTGACCAGGGGTCAATGATGTACACTGAACAGAGAATGGCTGATGTAAGACTGTTTTTCCAGTGGACTCCTCATGACACCTTCACGCTTTATAATGGGCAAAAGGCTTACATAGCGGGGCAGGTTTCCAATGAACTTACAGGGTTAACTGTAAAGGATGGTGAACGAATAAAGGCACCAGATGTAATAGTTGGAACAGTATATTTCAAGCCTTAAATCTTCCACAAAGGGGGAACTATGAAATTTATTAAAAGTCCAAAATTTGTCTGGGGGGTAGCCGTTATCATTTATATTGTGATTGGCTATCTCTATTATACGAGCATTTTTAGTGGAAAAGCCAGGAAATTGAGGAAAATTAACAGAGAGATTCGCATGGAAAGGCAGACCGTTGCACGACTCACCCTTGAAGTTAAGGATTACGATAAAATAATGGCAGAAAAGGATTCTCTGCTTGCCCTGTGGGAGGAAACCAAGAAGCACCTTCCATCAAAACCCATGCCAGACGAGTGGTTAAAACAGATAGCAGGTATGGCAATGAGTAGTGGAATTGAAATTGAATCTTACAAACCATTACCTCCCAAGCAATATGATCTATATAAGGACTATCCGGTTAAGGTTACGGTGAGCAGTGGTTATCATGATCTTGGAACATTTATCAGCTACATTTCCAATGCAGACAGATTGATGAAGGTGAGGAAGCTTTCTATAAAAAACAAGCCCAATGCTGAAGATCCCACTCAAACTGTACAAGCGGAGTTTGAAATTTCAAACTATGTTTACAGTCCTGCTCCCCCTCCTCAAACAAAAAAGTCAAGAAGAGGGGCAAGAAGGAGGAGGATTAGAAGATGAAAAGATTAATGTTTTCTATAATTCTTCCAGTAGTGTTGTTGGCCTATGTGCCTGAGTTAAAAAGCGTGTCTGTATCAACAGGGAAGGATTATGTAAAAATAACACTTTCATTTACAGGTTCCCCTTCCAATTTACATGATTTTGTGCTCAAAAACCCTGCGAGAATTGTGATTGATGCAGAGGGAGTAAAGTATGCCCTCGGCTCAAATATCTTTCCTGTCAATCAGGGAGATGTGGTAAGGGTAAGAGGAAGTCAATTTAAAATAGAACCACTTGTATCCAGAGTAGTGATTGACCTCAAAAAATTATTAAAGTATGAAGTTGTGAGAGAAAAAAATGATGTGATTGTAAAAATATATACCACCCCTTCCACCGTGGGACTAAAAAAGGTGATTAAACCTGTAAGTGTATCAAAACAAGTAAGTGGTAACAAAGGTATAAAGTCCGGCATGCAAAAAACCACTCGGGCAAAGAAATCGTCTATAGAAATAGGAGCCGGTGTTTTTTATAGTTCCCTTGGGAGAAGAGACCCTTTTAAACCCCTTGTAGAGGTGCAAAAAGCGCAGGATACCTTACTGGATATTACCAAGGCAAAGCTTATTGGTATAATCCGCGATTCTGTTGGATATGTTGCTTTAATAGAGGATAAAGATGGTAACGGATTTATTTTAAGGAGGGGGGACCGTATTAAAAGGGGTAGGGTGGTAGATATTAGAGGTAATATGGCAGTATTTGCCATATCTGATTTTGGGTTTACAAGAAGAGTTGTTTTGACACTTGAAAAAGAGGAGGTATCCAGATGAAATTTTTTAAAGTAATAAGTATATTTTTGTTGGTGGGTACCCTTATGGCATCAGAAAAAACAATTTCAATAGATGTACAGAATGCTGACATAAAGACGGTACTCAGAGCATTTTCAAAGGTGGCTGGGATTAATATAGTCACCACTCCTAATGTAAACGCTAAGGTTACTTTTTCTGTCAAAGATGTCCCATGGAGGGAGGCATTTAAATCTCTCCTTGACGCGTATGGCCTCGCATATACGGAGCAGAAGGATATTATTACAGTAATGACGCAGGAAGAATATTCCAAAGTGCGGGACATTTCAGGTCTTGAAATGAGAATTTTCAGAGTTAAATACATGAAGGCTGCTGATGTTGCTCCTGTGGTTGAGGGACTTTTATCTTCAAGGGGTAAAATGAAAGTAGAGCCATCTACAAACTCACTTGTGATTACAGATTTACCCGATAATCTAACCAAAATAGAAAACTTTCTTAAGGGTATGGATAAGCCTGCCAGGCAGGTGCAGATACAGGTAAAAGTGGTTGAAGTGGACTATGATGCAGCCAGATCCCTTGGTATAAACTGGATTGTTGCAAAAGATCGTCCTACAGACAGAACAGCAGTGAGGCTCTCCAATGATGCATCTATTGGTGGTCCAAGAACCAATCTCTCAATAGGAACAATTATTGGTAAAGTGTCCATTGATAACGTATTGCAGGCTCTTGAAAATGAAAGTAAAGCAAATATTGTCTCTGCTCCATCAATACTCGTTACAGACAACAACAAAGCCAAGATTGTTTCAGGTAAAAAAGTGCCCGTGGTGACAAGGGATATTTCAGGTAACACTATAGTGCAGTTTTTTGATGCTGCTATCAAGCTTGAAGTTACACCTCATATAACGCCAGATGGAAATATCGCCATGGAGCTACATCCGCAGGTGAGTGATATAGCAGGGTACTCTCCAGCAGGGCAGCCCATAATAAGTAACCAGGAGGCAGAGACAAAGCTTACAATTAAGGATGGACAGACAATAGTACTGGGTGGTGTGGTTAAAGAGGCAAAGAGAAAGGGAAATGCTGGTTTCCCGTTTTTGAGAAAAATTCCTGTGATAAACTTGCTTTTTGCAAACCATGAACATTCCACTTCAAAGGTTGAGCTTATGGTCTTTGTTACGCCAAGGATTATCAGTGACGAAGCGTTAAACACAGAACAGCAGTCTTCCTCTGAAGGCACAGCTGAAGAAGGGAGTGAGACTGGCCAAGAGTTAGAGGAAAAATAAAGAGTGTGAGAGAAGGGTGGCCAAAAACACTTGACAATTCGGAATGCATGATATAATATAGAAATAAAGGGGGTGATAGCTATGATTGTAGAAGGTATTTGACAAAAAAGAGTTTATGGGAGGTGAAAAAGATGAAAAAGGAAGTCTTACTAAAAAATAATAAAAAGTGTTGTTGGTATAGGAAGGGTTTTACGTTATTAGAGTTATTGGTGGCTATAGTAATTGTTGGGATAATAAGTACAATTGGTTATTGGAGTATTTCAAAAAGATTGGCAAGAGAACGAGTGAGTTCAGCTGTATATGGGTTGGCGAATGAAATTTTGAACTTAAAGAATAGGGCATTGCTTCAGAATCAACGGTTTGGTATAAGGTTTGTAGATAATACCACATATAGTGTATTCTTTATAGACGCGACAGGAACTCCTCAAATCATGGCTACAAGGACATTGCCAGATGGAGTTGAATTTGGAATACCTGGAAGTATAAGTTCCTGCCCGGAAGGAATAACGCCGGATTATGGAGATGGAGTGAGCTTTCCTGCTAATACTTTAACCTTCTTGCCCATTGGAACTCCTACTGCTTCAGGTTGTGTGGCGATAAATTCTCCCCACGCGACAGGAGCAGTTATCGTGAGGCCCATGGGAGATGTCGCAGTATATGTATATGATAAAAGTAAAAAGGTATGGATTAAAAAATAAAAGGATATGGGGAGATGTGATAATATGAAATGCAATATAAAAAGCAATATAAAAAAGTTTAAAATGAGAAGGGGCTTTAGTATTATTGAAGTTCTTGTTGCTACATTTTTGTTATCAATAGTGGTTGCCTTACCTCTTGCCGATGTTTTTATTCGTACAAATTTCAGGATTAGAAGAATGCAAAAAGCTCTTGCAATGGAGAGGGACCTTGTAGAAAAAATAAAAGCTTTGCCTTATAATAGTCCCTATCTTTTAGATGACGGTGATGGAAATGATCTGGATAGTACTATGCATCCGGATCGTTTTGTGGACAGTCTTAAATTAAATAGTATGTCCATAAAGAGAGTGTACAATATAGCAGATGGTGTTCCAGCCGCAGGGATGAAGACAGTGAAAGTTTTTGTTATCTGGAGAGACCCTAAAGTTGATACTTTCACGCACATTTTAAGCTCTGTAACTATAAAAAATGCGAGGTGGTGAGAATATGAAGTTAAAGAGAAAAGGTTTTACTTTAATTGAATTAGTAGTTGGATTAGGACTTGTAAGCATTTTTGCTCTGGCAGCTGTAAGTTTCCTTGCCTCGCAGCTCAGGGTAAATGCCACACAGACTGCAATCTCACATGCCCAGACCAGTATGGAAGCTACCATGAATCTTATCAGGTGGGATATAATGATGGCAGGTTTTGGTTCTCCAAGTTCTATAACACCGGTTTCCGGTGCAAATCCGGACCCTACACGTCCTGACCCGGACCAGCTTGTTATAGAGACATATTATTCCCCTGTAGGGGGAAATGGGCATTGGTCTTACTTAGTCCAGGATGCCAATGGGCTTACTAATATATTTGTAAGGAGATGGACTGATAATGTGTTTACAAACTTAGCAGTTGGGGATACTGTTATTGTTTTCAATATCAACAAGATCAAGTTAGGGGAAGCGAGGGTACAGGGCAGCAGTGTAGTGAATTCCAACACGTTACGCCTTACACTTTCTGCACCAATTACAGCGATGAGAGGTTCATTGATTTTTTCCCTCCCCCAGGATGGGAGAACGGAGATCACTTATCAGGTAGTAAATGGGGCGTTGTTTAGAAATAATACAATGCTGCAGGATAATGTGGAGGATTTTCAGGTGGAGTACTGGATTGATAGTAACAATGATGGCGTAGATACTCCTGACGAGTGGAGACCTACTTTTACCCAAAATGATCTAAGTAATCTCAAACTTATTCGGGTTACTGTGGTTAAACTGGTAGGACCTGATAGTCATTACGATGAGGGGGGACGTAATTACTCCATTGCAGATGACACTTATACTGTGTCGAATTTTACGAGACATTTTAGAAGGAAAATATATGAGGTTACAGTGAAACCAAGGAATATGGGGGTATGAAAGATGAGGAAAGGAATAGCTTTAGTAACAGCGATTATTGTAATGGCGCTTGCGCTTGCCATGGCTGCAGCCGCCATGTATTTAAGTGTAGGTGGGCTAAAAGTGAGTTCTGCCTATACGCGATATGAGTCAGGGTTGGCTGCTGCAGATGGGGGCATTTCTCTCGGAATTAATGAGGCAGTAGCCTCAATTACTGAATCAAGGATGCCCAACCCTCAGAGTGCTACTATTTCTGGCTATAGTTTAAATGTAACACCTGATTTTATGGGTGTTTATTTTAATGCTGGAGGGTCTATTGAGTTTGCATCTGGTTATGAAGGATTGGGTAAGGCTGCAGCAACAAGTGGCGCAAGTGCGTTTTTTAGAATAAGGTCCCTTGCATCAAGGGGGGATGATAGAGTTATGGTTGAAGCTGTATATTCACATTCACCACAGGTACAATAGTAAAAAGGGGGTGTTTTACTATGTATCATAAATATAAAAACATTGTAAAGGGTGTTACTATATGGGTGATGCTCATGTTTTTGGGCATCACCAGGGTCAGTGCCGCCAATGAACCACCGTGCAAATATCCACCATTTCTGGGCAAAAGTGCAGTTATCCCACCGCATTTAATATTCGTTATAGACTACTCTGGAAGTATGTCCTGGATGCCGTATCCTAATGACCGTAGTGATGGCAGACGATATAATAGGGGATACCATGATACAATATATTTCGGGGGGAGAAAACTCACCTATGCAGGACAGTTTAAACCATATTATTACTACCAGTATGATAACGTCAACAATTATTTTGTAGAGGTGCGTAAGAGACAGAGTGGGGAACCTCCAGTCAAAGTGCATGATAGATTGATAGATGGTAATCTATTAAACTGGGCAGAAAATATGAATCGTACCACCATCCTAAAGCTTGTACTCATGGGGGATAATAACTACACCTATTCCACTCCTACTCCGCCTGAAGGTAAAATTATAGTAAAGCTTATTAAGCAAAACCGGAAAATCTATTATTATATGTCTGGTGGTAGAAGACTCTATATTCGTTTCAGAAGAGGAACTTGGAGAAGAGACGGGTACACAGCCAATCCTCAAATAGGCGGGCAGGTATTTATCCAGTATCAAGTAAGGAAAGGCAAAAGTTGGAGAAGAGAAACCTGGGTAAACTGGAAGAGGGCGGCGCTTTTAAAGGATGAGGAGGATGCAAGAGGTGTGTTTGAAGAGATTCTGGACAAGGACATGGATGGCTATGTGGATGTTGATGCTCCGAGTGTAAGTGTGGTAACATATCAGGGCTCGTCTGCAAGTATCAGGGTAAGGAAATCAAGAGACATAGTCACCCTTGAAAACTCTCTTCATACTACCTATGCACATGGATTAACTCCGACCAAGTATGGCGTACGTACAGCTGACCAGATTGTTCAGGCCGCAAGTGGAAACCCCAGTACTGATATATATTTTGAATATATCAATGGGACCCCAATGGGATTGTATTGTAAAAAAGTTTATGAGATTGTGATGACAGATGGTAACTGGAATGTGGGAGGTGATCCCCTTGCAGATGTGCATACTTACCATACCAGTGATCGGAGGGGAGATCTTCCAAATACTGCAGGGGACCAGATAACGATTTTCTTCACCATGTTCATGTTTGGCTCTGGTGGCGGCTTAAACTCCCAGAAGTGGCTTGCTGTATTTGGGGGATTTGAAGATAAATATGATGGAAATGGCTGGCCCGGCAGCTATACAAGCAGACCACGCAGTAACCGGAGATTTACTCCTCGCACTGAGGAATCTGACTATGTAGAATGGGACAATGATAGAAACCATGTGCCTGATCACTTTTATGAAGTTTATAACTCAAAGGAAATGAAGGACGCATTCCGTTCCATGATGAATAAAATAAAATCCACTGTTGCTGCTGCAAGTGCTGCTCCAAATACACCTGCTGCATCTGTACGTGGGGAAGGAATGGCTTTTCAGGCAGTATTTATGCCTGCAATTAAGGATACTGTGAGCAATGAGCAGAGATTCTGGCTCGGAGAGATAAGGGCTTTGTTTGTTGATCCCAAGGGTAATCTGAGGGAGGATACTGATGGGGACCTTAAATTGAATTTGAGAAATGACAGAGTGCTCACATATTATTTTGATGCAGGAGAGCAGGTTATCAAG
>JALVLE010000206.1 GCA_027033555.1 Caldifarciminota bacterium
TATCTGGCATAGCTGGATACTATGTATACTGGGGTACAAATCCCAATGGAACATCAAGTTACTTCACGACAGAGACTCATTATGATCCATCTTCAGTAAGTAGTGGTACATATTATCTGAGGGTGAGGGTAAAGGATAATGCAGGGAATAGGTCCAGTTGGACAACCCTCTTCGTCTTCAGATATGATGGTAATGCACCGAGTAATCCTACATGGTGTCACGAGGATCACGGAGTGCAGAATAATCATTGGCAAAATGATGTCAGAAACCCGAGCTTTACGTGGGGTGAAGCACATGATGATATATCTGGCATAGCTGGATACTATGTATACTGGGGTACAAATCCCAGTGGAACATCAAGTTACTTCACGACAGACACCCATTATGATCCATCTTCAGTAAGTAGTGGTACATATTATCTGAGGGTGAGGGTAAAGGATAATGCAGGGAATAGATCCAGTTGGACAACACTCTTCATCTTCAGATACGATGGTAATGCACCAGGTACAGTAACTTTAGTATCTCCGCCACAAGGCTATCAAACAAACTCCAGCTATTTGAACTTTATATGGAGACAGGCATCAGATAATACAAGTGGTGTATCTTCCTATACCATAGAATTTTCCGAAGGTCCACAGTTTAATAATCCATTGATTTATACTGTTTCGGACACCACTTTCTCAAGGGCTTTCAGTGACACTACTTGGTACTGGAGAGTCAAAGCCATTGACGCGGCGGGTAACGAAGGGGCTTGGAGTAATAATCGCAATTTCACAATTGATACTTCACCACCGTCCTCACCTCAACTTATACAACCAAGGGATAACGATTGGCTTAACAGTGCTCTGGTAACCTTTATTTGGTCAAATAGTAATGATTTAGTATCAGGAGATAAATCAACTCCTGTGAGATTTATTTTACAGGTTGATAATTCTTTAGTTGATAGTGCTTTGAGTGAGACAACTTATACGACAATAATTAATGAAGGACAACATAATTGGAGGGTAAGAGCCTATGATTTAGCGGGAAATTTTTCAGAATGGTCTCCTTATCAGTCCTTTGGAATTGATACCTCAGGACCAATAATAGACTCAGTGACGTATTTAAACGACACCGTTAGATTCTCAGGACCATTCCCTATAAAAGCGTGGGTTGTTGATTCCCTTAGTGGCGTTGACTCTGTATACCTTTTCTACAGAATTAGCCCTAACAACTCGTTTGATAGCTTAAGTATGACACTGGATACTGCTAACAATCGGTGGAACGGTGAAATACCAGCTTTATCAGATACTAATTGCCACAATGTGAGTTATTATGTAAAAGCTGTAGATAACGCTGGAAATTGTAACTCAAGCAATATAATGAGCTTTGTTGCTGTAGATATAGAAGAGATGAGGATCGATATAGGATACAGCTTCTTAATCCCACCTGTGATCACTCCCCAAAATGGAATATATATCAAATACAATCTTTCCAAATACTTAAATCTTAAACTCGTAATATACGACGTTGCTGGGAGAGGAAGATGGTTATACAACTTGGAAATTTCCGGAAAAGGTAAAAAGACGATCAAACCTCCTTTAAACAGCGGAATTTACTTTTTAAAGATTATGACGGACAACAATAACGAAGTTTTTACAAGGAAAGTAGTAATTGCAAAGGATTAAAACTTAGATTTAAAAGGAGGACAAAATTATGAAGAAAATGTTAGTTTACGTATCAGGCTTATTTATTCTTATAAGCCTGTTGCACGGACAGCTTATAATTCGGACTTCTATAAAAGGTGTAGGATTCCAAACCGTAAATAGTAACAGTCCAATAATTGCTTTTAATACATCAGGTCCTGACATTAACGGTTATATCTATTTGAGTGCTATAACTCAGGATGGTAGAGAATATCAGTTTTTCAGATCTAAGTGGAAAGGGACATCGGTCCAGAGTTTCAATCCACCATCAGGACATTACATAGTTGAGTTTAAAGCAAGAGGTCCAGATGATTCAGGTTTTGTCACACTAACAGTATTTACCAACGAAGGTGACAGTGGGGACATTATAAAGTCAAGATGGAATACATTAGGTTTTCAAAATTACCGTTTCCCCGCGAACTATGTTTTATCAGGTTTCAGCGTAATCGACCAATATCCTTATAAAGTCCTTGAATGCAACTCTATACAGGTACCCGTATCAGAGGATTTTGAGCATTATTCACTAAATCTTTGTAAAATATCTCCGAATCCAACTAATGGTAAAATTTCCGTTGAGTTAAATATACCCAAAAACACAAAGGTAGCAATCACTCTATTTAGTATTGACGGTAGAGAGTATGGGAATTTATATATAGGGGAACTGCAAGCAGGTGTGCATAGACTAAATTTCAACTTATCCACATGTAAAATACCTTTAAATGGAATCTACATGCTAAAAATAAGAACAAATGATATGGGATGGACTAAAAAGATCATTATATTAAAATGAAGGAGGTACAATAATGAAAAAATTATTGATAGGGATAATAATAAGTTTGTCGGTAACATTTTTATACGGTCAAAATTTTGCGAAATTCAAGTATCAAAAGTACACTATTAAAGAACATCAAAACAAAACGGTTAATACCCAGATTAAAGGATCTCCTGTTGATACTACAAAAAATTGGATAGAGGGGACTGCAGTAGTGGTGGACACAAGTGATAGTGTAAGAGGTGACCTTAAAGGCACAGTACTAAATCCCACTGTTATAGGTTTGAGAGGTTATTTGATAGATTCAATACAACCTTCAATAGGTCAGGTGCTTCAGTGGAACGGATCTTCTTGGACTCCAGCTAATCCCACGGGAGATATAACGGCCGTGTATGCAGGGGTAGGTTTGTCTGGTGGAGGCACACAAGGGGATATCACTCTAAGCTTTGATCAAGCCTGGGGGGATAGTAGATATGTTTTACAAAATTCAGGTGTCGGCGGGGATTTATCTGGCAGTATTCTCAATCCTACTGTTGTGGGTTTGAGAGGTAGACCAATTTCCTCTACGCCACCATCCCCCGGTCAGGTGCTAAAATGGAATGGCAGTCAATGGGAACCATCAACCGATCAGACAGGAGGAGGTGGAGAATTATGGCACCTTGATAATTCCTGGCTAACCCCAACGAGCTCTTCATATCACGTAGGAATTGGTGTTACCTCCAATCCCGGTTTTAATGAGATGCTTTATGTAGAGGGAGGTTCATATATTAGTGGAGGTCTTACGGTGGCTTCAAATAGTAATGGTTCATCTGATGGAATACATGCTATAGGAGGGGATCAATCTGGAGGAAAAGGAGTTTTAGCTTATGGTTACCAAGGGGTTCATGGTTGGGCAGCAACATCAAGCGGTTATGGGGTCTATTCTGAAGGGAATTTTGCTGCGACGGGTACAAAATCAGCTATAGTTAGGACCAACGATGGTCCTCGTAAGATGTATACTATTGAAGCTCCTGAGGTATGGTTTGAGGATTTTGGGATTAGTGAATTGAAGGATGGATACGCTAAAGTGGAGCTCGACCCAAAGTTTTTACAGGTAGTCACAATAGATCATGACCATCCTTTATTGGTATTTATTACTCTAATGGGACCTGCATCAGGCTTTTATGTAAAGACAAATGACACCGGCTTTGAAGTATTCTCTTCAAATAACGAGAAGATCAATGTTAAATTTATGTATAGAGTTGTAGCTAAAAGGAAAGGATACGAAAACGTTAGAATGGAACCAGCAGAAATCGGATATCTGGATCACTATGTATACCCTGACGACAATGATCCAGATATACCCCCTCGTTTTAAAGCCCTTAGAGCCGAAAGAGAAAGGAGATTTAAAAAATATCGGCAATATTAAAAGGATAAAAAGTAATAAATTTTAAGCCTTTGTAAAGCAAAATACACGTTAAGGTTATATTTAGTGGGATTCCTAAAGTATTAATATATTTTAAAGGATTTTCCTTCCCCACGCACAAAATGTGTGAGTCCTTCCCGTAAGGCGACACTTGCAAATATTTTTAAAAATTATTTCTCTCACTGGAGTAGAC
>JALVLE010000207.1 GCA_027033555.1 Caldifarciminota bacterium
GAGGAAATAGGTGCACTTTATGAAGAATATCTGAAGAAGCTTGCGAAAAGGAAGGAGCTCAATGTCAAGTCCAGAAAACTTACGGAGCTTGAAGAAGAAATAAAAATTGCCAGAGATAGAATTGAAGACCTTAAGATATTGGGAAATCTGGCAAAAAAGGGTATGCTTGAGATGCAGCTTAAAAGCCTTAAAAACAGGCAGAAAGAAATTGAGAAACGGCTCGTTGAAATTGCAGCTGGGCTGGAAAAATATAGAAAAAAAGAAAAGGAAATTGGGTCCAGAATAGAAAAAAAGAAAGAGGCTCTGGAAAAGGTGAGACAAGCTGAAAAGAAAGTTTTGGAGCTTGAGAGATTATTAAAAGAAACCGAAAACAAACAGAAAAAACTCAGGCATACTGGAACCAAAATATCCCTCCTTAATAAAGAAATTGATAGTTTGAACAGCCAAATAGAAAAACTTGATTCGGAGATTGGGGCTCTTGTGGAGAATAAAATCAGGCTTCAGCAGGAGATAAATAAAATAAAAAAATCCCATGTAGAGTTCCCGGAGAGCATTTTGGCTGAGTTTGAAAAAAGATATAAAGATGTTGTAGCCTCTATCAGAGAAGTAGAATCTATTGAAAATAGACTTGCGGTTTTAAGGGAGAAAATAGCTCCATATGAAAGCTACTCCCTGGAGGAATTAAAGAGAGCGTATGAGAACTGGAAAACGTACAATAGGTTGAGGCATAATGCAAAGGGTATGCTTAAAGTAGAAAGGGGAGAAGCAGAGTTTAATGGTATTAAACTTGGAGAAGGAAAAACTATAGAGTTTGAAGGAAAACTGGAGATAAAGCACAAGGAATTTTCTGCTGTAGTTTATACTGTGTTTGAACTATCTGAACTTGAAAGGCATCTTCTTTCGTATTTTAAAGTTTTTAAGAGCCCTGAAAAACTCTCTGAAGTTATTAAAACTTACAAAGAAATAGGGGAAAAAGAAGAAAAACTTCAGTTTATTGGCCCTATGAAGCTCCTTAAAGAAAAAAAAGAGCTTGAAGAAAAGATTAACAGAGCTAAGGAGGAAATTAAAAAAAGCCGGCATGAGAAAGAGCAGATAGAAAAGCTGGAGAAAAAGCTGGGAGAGATAGAAGATGAATTAAAAAAATATGAGAGCCAGCTCGTTGAAAGCAGGACCTCACTTGAAGCAAAAGTGACAGAGAGAGAGATGCTCGTTAAATGGCTTAATGAGATAGATGAGGTTGCACTTGAAGCCCGTATTGTGGAATATAAAAGGGAAATAGAAGAATTAAAAGACCTTCTGAAAAATAAAAAGACGCTTATAAAAGAGTGTAAGACGTTAGAGGAGGACTTACAGAGGATAAAAGAGAGTATATCCCATCTATTAAAAGAGGAAGGTGCGAGAGCCCTGGAGCGCAGAGAGATTGAAGGTAAAATAGAAGAACATGAAAAAGAGATAAATGGGCTCAAAGAATATGAAAAGCTTCTGGATGGTATTCCATTTGGCCTTGTACGAGATTATATGAGTAAAAGCTATGAGGAAATTCAGAATGAGATTGAATACCTAAATAAAAAACTGGAAGATATGATACAAAAGAAGATAGCTCTCTCCGAAGAGGTGGCCCGTTTAAAAGGATACCTTGAAAGCACCTCATTTTTAGGAAATCTTGATGAGAAGAGGAGCAGGCTTCTTGAACTGGAAAGGAAGATGGATGCATTTGAGAGAATGGAAAGGTTTTTGAGGAAGGTGAAAAGGGTATTATGGCAGTTGGGGGAAAGGATTGAGCGTGAGTACATTGTGGAAATAGAAAAGAGAACAAGAGAGATTTTCTCAAGGATCACAGAAAATAGATATAAGTGGACAGGTTTTAATTCAGGCAGTATATTTACAGATGGGTTTGGTAAGAACTGGAGTGTTGAAAGCCATGATGGGATTAATTTTGAATTTAAGGACCTATCTGATGGAACCAAAACCCAATTATTATTTTCAATTCGTCTGGCTCTTATTTCCCTGTTTTTGGGTAATAAAAAGGCCTTTTTGCTTCTTGATGAACCCTTTGCTTACTATGATAAAAATAGAGAGAAGATAGGTAGAGAAATTCTCAGGAAGCTCTACGAGGACGGCTGGCAGATTATTCTTATGAGCGCCAGAGCATAGCTTTTTATATACGATTTTCAGGTTATAAAATTTAAGGGCTATGATGAGGAAGCTGATAATTCTATTTGTTGTGTTGGGGGGGCTGTTTTTTCTGGCACTGGGTATATCTTCATTCAAGGCATACAAAAGAAGAAAAAGAGAAAAGCTCAAATATACACTGAACAAAAAAATAAGGGTGGAGGTGCTGAATGGCACCAATGTGCCTGACCTTGCAAGAAGACTCACATATGTAATGAGAAAAGATAGTTTTGATGTACTTGTTTATGGTACATCCAGAACCAAACTTAAAAATACTGTTGTGGTTGAGAGAAGGGATTCTTCAATGAAATATGCATCTCACGTTGCCAGATGGTATGGTATAAAATATAAAACTATTGAGATTGATCCCGATCATATTATAGACGTTTCCGTTGTTATAGGAGAGGATTATAAAAAAATATTTCCCTATCTTGATACACTAAAGGCGATGTACTGATGTCCAGGGTTTATTCTATAGGAAACACTACCGTAAGAAGCCTTTCAATTGATGACGGAGTGGAAATGTGTATAATAGTATCTGTAAATCCTCAAAAGGAAAGTGAGGTAATGAAACTATGCAGGAAGGTGGTAAGGTTCAAATACAGTGAGAAATTCCCTTTTGACATAAATTATGAAAACCCTTTGCACGCAGGAGCAGACAGAGTTGCATTTGCGGCATTCGCTTTTTATGAAGGGATTTACCCTGCTTATCTTTTGGATGCAGGTACCTTTATTACACTGGATTATTTTAGCGGAAGGACACTTTATCCTGTGGCTACTGTCCCAGGCTTTGGTCTTTTGAAGGATGCGCTTAGGAGAGGGTATAATCTGAAAGGGCTCTCTCCTCGTGAATTTGAGGGAGAATTCCCGAAAGCTCCCGAAGAGACATTATACAATGGGATTTATAGGGTAACTGGATGTGGGCTTGGCTGTTTTATTAAAAAGGATGTTCATTTACTTATTACAGGAGGAGATGCGGAAATTATAAAAAAACTACTCAAAAAAGGAATTTGTGTAAACAATGCTGTGTTATACGGAGCCTATTATGCCTTTAAAAATGGCCTTTTTTGATGAGAATTTCTTTCACTTTTTGAATATCGCTCAGGATGTTTTTTTTGAGTTCTGCTATATCATCAAATTTTTTGGTATCCCTGATTCTTTTTACAAATTCCAGGCATATTGTCTTACCATAGATTTCCCTTGCAAAATTGAGTATATGGACTTCAAAACTGAATTCATTTTTCAGAGTGGGGTTATCCCCTATATAGAGAGCACCCATAAATTTTTCCCCTTCAACATGCACCCATACTGCGTATATGCCGTCTTTTGGTATAAGTTTTAGGGGTGAAAGTTCCACATTAGCAGTACGTACCCCAAGAAGTTTGCCTGCCATTTCTTTACCTTTTATTACCCTTCCACACACAGTGTATGGTCTTCCAAGATATAATAAGGCCTCTTCGGTTTTTCCCTCTTTGAGAAGGTTGCGAATAATGGTTGAACTGATAATGGTGCCATCAATTTTAAAAGGAGGTAGAACAACGAGAGTAAATTCAAGCTCTTTTACAAGCCCTGCCACTTTCTCAGGAGTACCTTCTCTATTTTTCCCGAAATGGTGATTAAACCCCATAAAAAGAAGAGACATATTAAATCTCTTTTTTAATACATCCCTGATGAATTCTTGGGGCGTCATAGACATGATTTTTTTGTCAAGTTTTAAAAATTCTACATGGTTTATCCCCAACGATTTTATAAGAACTCTGCGTTCGTCAGGTGTTGTAAGAAGGTATTTTATGGGAGGAGCCTCTTTGAAAACCTTTGGATGCCCAAAAAAACTCAGTACCATGGGTTCAAGATTGTACACAGAGGCAACCTGTATTAACTT
>JALVLE010000208.1:0-5061 GCA_027033555.1 Caldifarciminota bacterium
TTTTTTGTTAAACTCCTTGTATATGGCTGCGAGTGTTGCTATACAGGGAATATAAAAGACAGTAAATACAGTAAATGTGGCGAGTTGTGTGTGAGACATCACGTTTCCTATACTGGATAGGTGCGTTCCCATTGCTGTTTGTAACATTATAAGGGTTAATTCTTTTCTTAGTACTCCAAAAAGAAGGGTTACTCCTACTTTTGATGGCAGCCCAAGTAAGCCGGTAGTAAAAGGTGAGAAAATTTCATTAATGGTATGTTCAATCCCGTAATATTGTATTATTCCAAGAACTATACTGCCTCCAATAAGCATGGGCCATGCAATAAACAAGAACTCCTTTACATGTAGCCATGTTTTGGCAAGGGTTATTTTCATGGATGGAAGTTTATAGGAAGGTATTTCAAGGAGGATGCCAGGGGAGTCTTCCTTGCTTATCGTGGTGAGTATTTTACCAACAATTCCAACCACTATAATGTTTAATAAGAGCACCCCTATGGCAAAAAAGGGTCCCAGGAATTTGTCAGAAATTGCGAGAAGAACCGTGAGTCTTGCAGAGCAGGGTATAAAAGGTACAAGTAGAGCAGTAAGAATGCGGTTTTTTTCTTCTTCTATGATTCTTGTTGCAGTAATGGCAGGGACATTACAACCGTACCCAAGGAGTAAAGGCACCACAGATTTGCCGTGTAAGCCAAATCTATGCATCAAGGTGTCCATGAGGTATGCGGCTCTTGGAATATACCCGATGTCCTCAAGTATTGATATAAAAAACATAAGGGGAAGAAGATAGGGGAAAACAATACCTATTCCTCCTGATAGTCCATCTATTGTTGCGTTCCAGAGGGAAAATAAAAGGCCTGTTTTTTGTGTGTAAAGATATTCAAAAGGCTTGGTAAAATAGTCTTCCAGATAACCGCCAATTTTGAAAGTAAGATAGAAGAATCCAAGATAAACAATTGCCATAATAAGGTAACCAAAGACAGGATGCATTACCACCGTATCAAGTCTTTCAAGAAAATTGGAAGTTTTTTTTCTGGTAAATGTTACCACCTTTTCTGCAAGTGTCATGGCTGTATGGTGCCTTAGAGCGTGAATAACATCTGCGGGTTCCATTGCAAATTCTTTAATAAAAAACTCTGTTGCCTCCTTTATTATACCCTGTATCTTTTGCTTGCATTCTGTGTTTTTTATAACAGTATCCGGGGAAAGTTCCCCCCCCAGGATTTTGGTTGCAAGAAAATAGAGTGCACAGTGAGAGCTTTCTGGTTTACACTCTTTCAGTATTTTGGTAAGCCTATCCGCGTGTTTTCGTAAGTTTCCGGGAAGGTCTTCCAGAAAACATGATACAGGTTTTTTAAATCCTTCTATTGCTTCAAAGAGTTCTTTTATTCCAACGCCTCTTGAGGCAATGGCAGGTATCACTGGAACTTTCAAAAGTTTTTCCAGCTTTTTTACGTCAATAATTATGCCTTTTCTTCTTGCCTCATCCATCATATTCAATACGATCACTATGGGTTTTCCGATTTTAAGAAGCTGGAGGGTAAGTTCAAGGCCTCTTGAAAGCATGGAAGCGTCAAGAACATTTACGATAAAATCATATTTCTCGTTAAGAAGAAACTCAAGGGTTTTGTTCTCTGCTTCGTCTCCCTGTGTTAATGAGTATATTCCAGGAAGATCTATTATTTCATAAATTCGCTCTTTTCTTTTAAAATACCCCTTTTCCAGCTGAACTGTTGTTCCTGGCAGGTTTGAGATACGGGCTTTAAATCCCACAAGATGATTAAATAGGGTACTTTTCCCACAATTTGGTTGACCAACAAGTACAATGGTTATTTTCTCAGACATATTCTACAATAATCTTTCTTGCTATTCCTCTTCCAAGTGCAAAGCGTGAGCCATTTGACATATTTTCAATGTAAAATGTACCACGAAACGGGGCGATTTGCAGAATACGAATTATATCTCCAGGATTAAGTCCCATGGAAAAAAGGCGTGCTCTTACTCCCCGGCCTCCAATAATCTGAATCACACGGAGTCTTTTACCCGGTTGCGCATCAAATAGTGTCATTTTTATATTATAAATTACAAGTACCGCAAATGCAAATGAGAATGATTATTATTTTAAAAGTAACAGCGTTGCAAGGGTGAAATAGGTCAGTAGTCCGAGAATATCCACAACAGTGGTGATAAGAGGGCTGGAAGAGACGGCAGGGTCTATTTTAAATAATCTGAAGAAGAGGGGTAATAGAAGACCCACTGTATTGGACAACACCACCACCACCAGTAGTGCAAAAGCCACAACAAAGGCCACATGGAGAGAAGTGCTCACAAGGTACGCAATAACAAAACCCACAAGAGAAAGGGGTAATGCAAGGACAAAAGAAGTAAGAATTTCCTTGAGTATAACCTTGCCGAGTTTCTTTTCATCTATCTCTCCTGTTGCAAGGGCTCTGACTATGAGGGTGACTGCCTGAGAGCCTACGTTTCCCCCGGTATCGGTGAGCATGGGGATAAAGAAAGCTAAAGATACTATTGCAGAGAGTGTTTTATCAAATTTTTTCAAAACAGAGCTTGAAGCTATTTCTGCTATTAAAAGACCCACAAGCCACGGAATTCTTTTTTTAACCCTTTCAAGAGGCGAAAGTCTAAAGTATTCCTCCTCAATTTCTGGAGCTTCCATAGCAGCAAGTTTGTACATGTCTTCAGTTGCTTCATCTTCCATAATGTCCAGTACATCGTCAACAGTAATGATTCCAAGTAGTTTATTTTCATTATCCACCACGGGAATAGATATAAGATCATATTTTTTAATGAGTTTTGCGGCTTTTTCTCTGTCATCCTGAGCCCTGACGTACACCGGATCCCTTTCCATGATCTCTTTTATTTTTCTGTTGCCAGGTGATAAGACAAGTGATTTGAGGTCAACTTTTCCTATGAGTTTGTTTTGATTGTCAACCACGTATATGTCATAAATTGTTTCCACCTCCTTGGCTGCTTTTCTGATTTTGTCTATGACCTCATCTACCGTCATCTCCTCTGTTACCTCCAGCACATCCGGAGTCATTGCTCTTCCTACGGAATCTGGTGGGTAATTGAGCAGCTTTATTGTCTCTTCACGTTCTTCCGGGGGGAGTTTAAGAAGTAGCTGTTTTACTATGTTAGGGGGAAGTTCATCAAAAAGCCTTGCCCTATCGTCGGGATCCATATCTTCAAGCAGAGATATGGTTTCAGAGCTTGAAAGGTATTTGAGCAGTTTTTCTTGATCATCAAAGTGCAATTCGCTGAACACATGGGTGGCTATGTCCTTATCAAGCAGTCGGAAAAGGAGGGCCTTTTCAGCGGGTTCAAAGTCCTCCAGGGAAAGCAAATCAGCAATATCCTGAGGTTTTAAATATTTTAGAAATTCTTTAACCTGATCTAATTCCCTCTCTTTTATAAACTCTTTTATGTCCGGAATTAAAACTCTTTTTATATCAATCATTGATTTAGCTCTCTTAGAAACTCAGGAAGTAAAGGTTTTGAAGCATAGCGCCTGTTCCATTACCATGAAGACCGTTGGAAGGGACACTTTCCGGTCCGTCATAGTGGTCTCCTCCAGCAATTACTGCAACAATGCCAATTCTGCCAGTTGTACCGTGTGTAATAACGCCAAGGGGAATTGCAGCCTCAATAGCGCCCTTTTGCCCTGGTGTAAGTGTGCTTGCTATGTTGACATCAGAAGTTATATCATGAGTATTGCCAGTTGAGTCTATGCTTCTCATTGCGGGTTGTACGTTTCCATCAACCCATTGAGCGAGTATGTAATCGGCTTTTAAGCTGTCCGGGAATGTAAATTTTCTTGGATAAAAGTCAATAGTATTCATATCTGTGTAGCCCATGTTGCTGTCTTCTGGTTCTACATGGAAATAGATGATGATTGCATTATTATTCACTGTTGCTTCAGCTCCAATAAATAAAGTGTCATTCACTATTTTAGCATAAAGGGAACCGAGATCTCCTCCATTGCCCCATGGACTGTCTCCTATAGTATCATATACCGCACAGGTATCCCAGTCCGATAAATCACCATCTATCATGATACCCTGTGCCTTGTTCAACGTAACATTTACTTCCACTGTATCATTGCTCACAACTATATTATAAACAGTATCTGGGAGATAGCCACTTGCCTGAAAGACCACATTATATGTGCCATTGGGGAGAGGAGATATAATGTATTTACCGTTTAATGTGTCCGATGTGGTTGTAGCTATAACATTTGTTCCCTGAAGTGCAGTAATAAGAGCTTCTGGATAGGGCGAGGCTGTTATGTCCTGAAATGAGACTTTTCCTGCTATTGCGCCTCCCGGAGCAGAATAGAAGCTTATTGAGTAGTAAAGTGTTTGCTCATTAAAGGTAAATTTCCAGTAGCCTGCTCTATCTATGGGACCTGCTGTTATGTGATTGCCTGTGCCAGAACAGTTAGGTTCTGCATATCCTGAGAGGCCAGAGTCAGGGCCCTGTGTCCCAAATGCAAGGTCCCAGTTCCCATCTGGAACTATTTTAAACATTATACTGTCTCTTTTACCTGAAAAATACTGTAATTTCTCCCATGTCCAGTCTGCCACAAGGTTCATTTTGGTTGAATTAAGGTCTTCCAGTGCCCACCCGTTAAAGTCTCCGACAAGCTGCATGGTTTTGTATCTTGTCTTGAATTCTTCTCCCGGTGGTGTCACTACCGGTATCCCCTCTTTATCTGCGCATCCGGTATAAAGCATAAAAAGAATGCCGGTAAAGAATATAAATTTTTTAAACATGATAATCTACCTCCAGTTGGTTTATTATAGGCAAAAATCGTAGAAAGTAATATCCCTGAAACAATACATATGGAATTATTTGTCTTTTATCCTGTGTGATAGCTGATATGGTTATCCCGGATAACGGAAATATAAGTGGAAAAATTGCCACTAAATATCCGGTCAATTTTCTAAAAGCGACATTGTTTACTTTAAGCGCCATATAGGCAATAATCCTTGCTGAAAGGAAAAGAAGCGAAACGAAAAGCAAAAACATGATGTCAAGATA
>JALVLE010000208.1:5071-11243 GCA_027033555.1 Caldifarciminota bacterium
GAGTAAATACAGAGAGACAAAATATTTATAGTCAAAAAAACTTTTCTCATTATTCCACTCTGAGCAGGGAATTCTGGAATCCTCCAGATTGTACAGTTTCAGGATTTGAAGGGTCCAGATACCAGCTGGTGCCGTTTACCACATATTTGTACTGGTATGTTCCACTTTGAAGGGGTATTATGAGTGTCCAGATGCCATCATGAGCTTTCCTGTCTCCGTTTTTTCCGTCATCATGCATTCTCCCAATTTGTGGGTTAAAGGGGCCATCCTGGGTACCACACCATCTGTTAAAATCACCGCATACATTTACATATTTTGCGGAAGGCGCATAAAATTCAAACACCACACCTTTCTCAGTCTTATGCGGAGCCGGCAATCTTGGTTTTACTTCCTTCAAAATCACGCATCCAGATAAGAAAAAGATAAAACTTAAAAAGAGAGTTCTAACCATATTCTTATCTCCCTGTTTTTTGCAATTTGTTTTTCGCTGTCTTCAATTAGTCCACCAAGTCCTCTGAAATTGTTTTTAAGCTGGTTTATAGTTACTCCGTTTTTCCATAGATATTCCATTCTCTGAGTATGTTCATCAAGTAGATTGAAGGGGTAAAATCCATAACCTGTTTTTAGCTTTAGATTCGCGGTTGGTTTATAATATATTTCAACATAATGATCAAAAAAGTCCCTGTTAACATGCAGATATGAGGATTTTATATGAAAATACCTTGAATCGTAGTAAACTCCCAATTTTCCAAGTGGCACGTGCAATATCAGCTGTGCTTCATCTGCACGGGGTGGTTGGTTTAATGCATAGCGAGCTGTAGTAAAAGAGGCCTTTATATTGAGCCTGTTAAGGAGTTTTTTATCTGTACTTAAACGGAGATAAGTATATTTTTCATAACCCATAAGCGGGTACTCCACATATTTTAGTCTGTTTATCTCAAGCTGCCTGAATAATGCCTCCCATTTTGTAGATTGGTTACCTGCAAGGAGAAAGTTTTGTGTAATTTCAACTTTTATGCCTTTTATAGACAGCTTCCCTCCTGTTTTAAATAAGGTATAACCTCTTCCAAGTGTGCTTGAAAAGATAGAGTCAAATCTGTGGGTTTCTATATCTCCAAATACTGAGGCATTTTTGTTACCGTATAGGCTGCGAAATTTATATATCTGGCCTATGTTCCATTTCCTGTCAACCGGAGCGTATTGAGTTTTTGTACCGTCTACATCATAATAGTTTGCCCTTTTTATATCCTTTCCCATAATGAATTCATATCTCATAAGCTCTTTATTACCAAATTCAAAACCAAAAAGGATTCTGTCCTCATAAGTGTTAAAATGAAGGAAAGTGGAATCGTTTGCTCTTTCACTATCAGGGGATATTACCTGATATTCTATGTTGTTTCCGTGTGTAATATATGCAAAAAGTGCAGCATATAATTTATCAGTTTGTCTGGATAATCTGAGAAATCCAAGGTCTCGTCCGTTCAGAAGACTGTTGGAATAAAGTGCATGAATATCATATGAAAGAGGTTTTTCTATCTTCACGATAAGACCCTCTTCATCTCTTCCAAAGGGATAATCAAATTGGTTAACTCTCCCAATCAGAGCAACAGGATCCGGGCTTTGATACGCAAAAGTATTGTAGAAAGAGATAAAGTGAAGGTTTTCTTTATTAAAAGTCAATTTTGCTCTTTCAAAATAAAATGGAATTTGATGTGTAGAAGGGTCCTGCCCGGTTACAGTGTTATAATGGAGAATAGCTTTTAAAGTAGCTTCCTCCTGAATATTCACATTCACGCCCATTCTTACATCTTGCGTGGTATTAAAAAGTCTGTAGGAATCTGTACTGTCTCTGTCTATAGATAGAAATCCTTTGGCTTTTGCAGAGAATGTTACGTACGAATTCATGGGTGTATTGTTGCTCATCATGGGAGGGAGAACTTTAAAATGCTCTCCCACTCTAATTACAGAGTTCCCGTAAGGGCCTTCCGTTATTGGGTTTGTTGGGTCTGCTTCATATCTTCCGTCAACGAAAAACTTGTATTGGTATTTTCCTGGTGCAAGAGGGATTACAATTTTCCATACCCCATCCTTGTCTTTTTTCATAGGATTTGCGCTTGTATTCCAGCTATTGAAATCCCCAACAAGATACACGCTCTGCGCATCGGGTGCGTAGTATGTAAAAAGCACACCCTTATCGGTGCCTTTTGGAAATGACAGAAGAAGCATAACAAAAACTTTACCTACCATATAGCTCTCCTTTTAAAACCAGTATTTTAAAAGTATTTTGAACCTGTCTCTTATTTTTTGATAAGGAAAGTCTGAGACGTCGGGATCATTCACAAGATCACCATCTGTGGCTCCAGGATCACCATATTCCACGAAAATTTCACTATTTGGAAATTTCCGAATGGCAAGCTGAGTAAAAAGTGTATTCCAGCTTAATCCCTGCCCATTTCCCAGGGCACCGCGCATGTAAAACTGAAGCCATCCTGTTAGATTTATCCACATTTCTGTACCCAGAATAGAACGCTGTCCAATAGAATAGTCATTGTCTTTTTTATGAACATTGATGCCAATATCCTTAATCTTATATTGCAGTTTAACTTTCATCCGGGTATTTTCACCCTGAATTTGAAAGAAAATATGTTTCCAATCCCCCTTTCTATTCAGCGTTCTTTCTGCAAATATCTTTGCAGAGACTCCTTTTTTAAATTCAGCATAAATTTCTCCGTAGTTCCAGGTTACTGTGTATGGTGATGGAAGCAGTACTGGATAATCATACCATGTTTTGAATCTCATTGTTTTGTAAAGTATATTGATTGCTTTATATGGTACAAGATAAAGTATTTCGCCGTATAATCCCTCTCTTCCGAATTCATGGTCAAATCCAGGGTTAAATTTATTGGACATCTCATCAATGAAGTATCTGCCATAGTTAAAGTAGGACCATGATATATTAAGGCCTTTAAAATAAATTCTCCTGAATTCAATCTGTAAAGCGCTTTTATCCAGAAAGGAAAGGGAATCTTTGCCCGGTTGATTTGGATGGATAGAGTTTGCAAATTCTCCTGAAAGATAAAGTGTCCGATAAATGTGCACACGCATATACCCCGAGTTGATTTCGTTGTATGATGGTTCTCTGCCACCTCTCCAGTCCTTTTTCAAATACATATACGATAAAGTGAGGAGTTTCCCAAAATTTCTCCCAATTCTCCCAATGTATGCTTCCCCGTCCCAGCTTTTATATTTTGAGATGAGACCTGTACCAAAGAGACTGTGAATATCCCAGAAATCAAATCTAAGTCCCTCTCCCTTGGGGCCAAAATTATCATCCTTT
Source organism: Caldifarciminota bacterium (assembly GCA_027033555.1). Lineage (GTDB taxonomy): Bacteria > Hydrothermota > Hydrothermia > UBA1063 > CAJXJZ01 > CAJXJZ01. The sequence goes on from JALVLE010000208.1 coordinate 8,409, forward strand.
ATACGATCCTGGTTAACAAGGAATAAAAGAGGGCTTTGCACCCAGTACCTGTCTTCTCTTGCAAATATAGCAAAAGAGGAATGGTTCCCATTAAGCTGAACATGTCCTTGATTAAAGAAAAACTGAGTACCATTGGTGTTTGATAGTGCATTGAGTGAAATGTAAAGTTCGCCGTTTCTTATAGGGTGAGCACTTATTTTGAACTCAACATAATTTTTGGGTGTGTAAAGGTTCCAGTAAACGGGATTTTGCTCCTTTTCCGTGTAGAATTCAGATTCAAAATATCCATTAAAAGTTACCGGATACAAAATAAGTATCAATGTCCAGAACATGTTTAAAAGCTTAAAGGATAAGAAATGATAATGCAAAATGTTTACAGGGGGCTATAAGCCGGGTTCTGTCTTGGAGGGTCATTTATCTGGACAGAGAATTGCTTCTCTGTCTCAAGCGGCCTACCCGGGACCTTTGGCCGGGCCAGCCGGTCCCTGTGTGGCCTTGCTCCGGGTGGGGGTTGCCACGTAGCAGGTTGCCCTGCTACGTCGTGGGCTCTTACCCCACGGTTTCACCTTAGCCTGTGGAGGCATAGCCTCCCATCGGCTGTCTGGTTTCTGTGGCCCTTTCCGTCGCCTTGCGGCGCCCACCTGTTAGGTGGCACCCTGCCCTCTGGAGCCCGGACTTTCCTCGCCATATGGCGCGACCCTCTGCCCCCTGCAGGTACAATATAGGTAATTATCTTTTCAGGGTATGTCAAGTCTTTTGTTTGTGCAGACAACTAAATTGTTTTAAAATAAAGTCACTCAGAGGAGGTAGAGATGCAGGTTGAGCTTATTACCAGGGTCAAAAAAACCGAGGAAGAAGCAGACAGGATTATAAAAGAGGCAGAGGAGAAGAAGAGAAAGATAATTGAGGAGGCCCATAGAAAGTATGAAAAGATAGTGGAGGAGGCAAAGAAGGAAGCAGAGAAAATAAAGGAAGCCGCACTTAAAGAAGCTGAAGAAGAGGCTCAGAAAGAGGTAGAGTATATGAAGAGAAAATACCGGGCGGAATTAAAGAAAATAGAGGAGAATGCCTCCCGTAATATTGATGCCGCTACACAGTTTATTCTAAAAAGCATTTTAGAAGACTAAAGCGATGGCTATCATACCTGTTGAGAAGGTTTATATTACATTCCATAAAGGGGAAAAAGACGCAATTCTGGAAAGACTCCAGGATTCGGGGATACTTCATGTTTCTGAAATCGGGGAGGAGATAAGAAGAGAATTTGACGTATATGATGTGGAAGAAGAAAAACTTGAGCGAGGTCTTGAAGAAAAGGTAAAAGACCTTGAAAGAATAATTTCAGTTCTGGAAAAATATACTGAGCCAGTTGGTTTCCTTGAATCTCTTTTTGAAAAGAAGGAAGAAATAAGTAAAGAAGAGCTACTTAAAATTGTCTTGTCTGTAGATGTGGATGAGCTTCTGGAAGTTTTAAATTCACTGGTACAGGATAAAATCTTTCTTGATACCAGGCTTAAAAATCTTTATACACAGCGCCAGTTTCTTCGCCCATGGCTTGGTCTCAATGCTCCTCTTGAAACATTTATGAAGGGGTATGGACGAATTAAGTTTATAGCTGGAAGAATACAATCAAGGTATCTTTCAAGCTTAAGTGATGTTCCCTATGAGAAGGTTTCAGAAGACGGAAAGTATGTATATGTAGTCATTGCAGCTTTTGAGGGAGAGATTGATGAGATTAAAAAGAAGCTTGTTGAAATTGAGTTTGAGCAGGTTGAGTTCCATGGATATAAATTTTCTCCTAAAGATGAACTTGCACTTATAGAAAAAGAAATAGAGGTTCTTGAAGACGAAAAAGAAGCAATAGACAAGACACTAAAAGAACATGCTGAAAAACTTTATATTTATAAAGCTCTGCACGATTACTATATGAGTATCCTGGCAAGAGAACTTGTTGATGCCAAAGGAGTGGAAACAAGGTCTGCCACATTTATTACCGGGTGGGTGGAAAAGAGAAATTTAAAGAAGCTTGAAAAGATTATATCAGACTTTGAAACCGCTTCTATGCAGAAGATACAACCTGAGAAAGGGGAAGAACCTCCCATATATCTTGAAAATAAAAAGCTTTTCTGGCCATTTGAAACCCTTGTAAGGTTGTATGGCTTACCCAATTATAGAGAAATTGACCCTACAGCTATAATGGCTCCATTTTTCACCGTGTTTTTTGCATTGTGCCTTACAGATGCTGGTTATGGTATTGTGTTAATGCTTCTTTCTCTTTATCTCATGAAAAAAATACGTGCCGGGTATGACCTTTTCTGGACTCTTTTTATGGGAGGTTTTGCCACTATTTTTGCAGGGGCTATTACTGGAGGGTGGTTTGGGGATATACAGAATTTATGGTCAGGCTTTAAAGTTATAAGGAGTAAGTTTCTTCTTTTTGATCCAATGAATGAGCCGATGAAATTTTTTGCTCTTGCACTCGCTCTCGGGTATTTTCAGATAATTGTCGGTCTTTTTGTAGGGTTTTATAAAAAACTCAGGAACGGGGAAATAGCAGACGGATTATTTAACGAAATAGCATGGATTGGTATTTTAATAACACTTCCGTTGGGAATTTATCTTAAAAATTCCATGCTTGATTATCTGGCAGCCTTTTTCGCTGGTTTAATCCTTTTGTTCTCATCTAACAGTAGAAATCCAGTGGTGAGGGTTTTAAAAGGTGCTTATAATCTTTATGGAGGGATAGGGCTTATAGGGGATCTTTTATCTTATGTGAGATTAATGGCCCTTGGGATTGTGACAGCAGGTATAGCAATGGCAGTAAATATCCTGACAAAA
>JALVLE010000209.1 GCA_027033555.1 Caldifarciminota bacterium
TCCCTTCAATTTAAATTCATTATTCAAAAACCTAAAAAATGATCGAAGTCTCTGTTGTCCGTCTATCACAGTAAATTTACCATCTTGTTCCTCAGCAAGATATATTACAGGAATAGGTACCTCAAGTAAAACTGACTCTATTAAAAGACTTGCCTTTTTATTATCCCAAACATATCTTCTTTGAAACTCGGGATCTAAAACTAAATCTCCTCGCTGATACTTTCTAAATAATTCGTAAATACTTCGATCACTTTTGTCAGCATAAACCCTTCGTTTTTCGGGAGGTATTTCTATAGGTTGTTCTTCTTCAATTGTTTCTTCTAAAATTGATTCTTTTTGATATTGGGTTTCATTATTCATTTTTTCACCTCCATTTTACAGCCGCCGAGCCGAATACGCCTAACTCGTTCATATGCGGACTGTTCGTATATACTTTCCTCTGGACGACTATTATTTCCCCTTTTAACTATCATGCCTCACCTCCTCCTAAAAGACTATCAAGTGGTTTTTTTATTGCTGAAAGGTTCTTTGTGCTTACATGGGTATAAATTTCCGTAATCTTGCTACTCTTATGCCCAAACAATTCCTGATTACGAAGGAGCCAAAGTATCACTTTGTTATTGCTCCCTTTTTCAATTTTCACTGCCATGCTACATAATAATATATATAGCAGGTAAAGCAAAAAATCAAGCGGCGCTATTTATCAAAAAGACTATGCCTATTGAGAAAAAGAAAGCAAAACGCAATCAAGGATTGGTCTTGAAATGGTGGATAATGAGTTTTACGAATTCTCCCATATCTTTTTCCGTCTTTCCCCCCGGTTTTCTCAGCCAGCCTCTTATTGGGTATGTTATTATGGGTGGGGTTTTTAGAAGTTTCTCAAGGGCGCCGATGTATCTGGTTTTTATATAGGATTCTGTCAAGTGGCCGAACAGGTCTGCCATGTTGACCACAAATATTGCAACAGGAATGCTGGAGAGTTTTTCTCTGTTTTGTTCTATAAATTCTTTTACACTTTTTAAAGGTTTTTCATAGTAAATCGGACTCCCTATGATTACAAGGTCATAGTTTCCTTCAAGTTTCCTTTCCTCACCTGCCCTTAAAAGTGAAACCTGCCAGTCTTCTTTTTCCAGAAAATCTTTTATCCATCCGGAGATTGTCTCTGTTGACCCTCTCTTTGTGTCGTAAACTATAACCGCTTTTTTCATTTTATAACAAAGAACTTAAGTTTATAAGTTTTCCCGGAAGCCCTGAGATTTAAAAGGTATATGCCGGGTCTTTTTACAATCGCATTCAGGTTACACAGGGGAGTGTTGCCCTTCTTTATAAGCCTGCCGTCAACTGTAAAGATGCTGTATGTGCCGGGTATTCCATCCGGGAAACTCAATAAGGTTATTGTGTCGTAAACAATTTTAGGCTCGAGATAATCTGCAAGCATCCCTATGTCAATTCTGCCAAAGCCGTAGCCTGTATCCGGATAGTGTATCCACCATTTCCTCGCTGCTGCATGGTTCTTTATTATCCTGTAAGATTCTTTAAATCCAATGTGCGGTTTTGCTTCTTTTAAAAGGCATAGCATACCCGAAAAGATAGGGGTTGAGAGGGATGTCCCGCTTGCTATGCCATGATTGCCACCGGGTAGTGTGATATAAATGTATTCGCCCGGTGCAACAAAATCTGGCTTTGTGTAGTTCCAGTCCTCTGTGGGCCAGTAATCTGTATTACTGAATATGCCTGTGTCAGGTGCAGGTCCCCGTGATGAGAACCATGCAAGGGTGTCCGCCTGTGTGGTGGCACCTATTGAAAATGTCACAGGATAAACGGATGGAGCATCAATTAAGCCTCCATAGGGTCCGTTGTTGCCTGCAGAGAATGCAGAAAGGATGGAGAGAGAATCCCATGATAAAATTGCGCGGAACATATACTCTGTCTCTTGTTCTCCCCATGAATTGTTTATAACCTGAATATTAATCCCCTGTTTTTTGAGATTATAGAACCAGTCAGCACATTTTAGTATGTCCTCGTCAGTGGATGTTCCATTTGCTCTGAATGCCTTGCACACCGCCACTTTAGCTGAGGGGGCTATGCCGTATTCCCCGCTTATGAGTGAGGCTACTGCAGTCCCGTGTCCATTATCATCATAGGGCTCAGATGAATCGGAGACTGCATCGTAAAAATAACCTGAAAAACTCTCTGCAAGGTACGGGTCAGTTGTGTCAATACCTGTATCAATAATACCACAGATAACACCCTTACCTGAAAGCCCCAGTCTTTCCCTTTCATACATGTGAATCACTCTTGTGTACCAGGGTAGCGTATCCATCTGAAAAATGGATTTTTCCAGTGTAATCTCAGGTATTTTGTGAATTTTTTCTCTCTCAACCTCTCTAATGCCCTGTATGTTTTTCAAAACAGAAAGGGAGCATCCCTTTATTACAAAGACATTTCCGGTGTGATAGTATTCTGCATACGTTTTGTTGCCACACCCGGCTAAAATTCTTTTTTGAAGAACCTGGATGTTCTCGCCTCTTTCAGGATAGACCAAAAATCCCAGAGAAAGCATGAATTGGAGGAGTACTGAAAGTATCATAGTCCTTTCTTTTTGAGTTTGAAAATAAGGTCTCTGTAAACTGTTGCTTCTTCAAATTCAAGGTTCTCTGCGTGCATTTTCATTCTTCTTTCAAGTTCTTCAATGAGTTCAAGGGGTGACAGGCTCTTTTTGAGCGAGTAGTATTCGGATAAGATACGTTTTCTCAACTCCTCTTCCCTTGAAAACGCCTCATCAGCCACCTGTGTTTGTTTTAATATTTCACTTGCAGATTTTTTGATTGTTTTCGGTACTATCCCGTGTTTTTTGTTGTATTCCATCTGGATTTTTCTTCTGCGTTCTGTCTCTTTGATTGCCCTCTTCATGGCTTCTGTTATTTCATCTGCGTACATTAAAACCATTCCCGCTGCATTCCTTGCAGCCCTGCCAGCTGTCTGAATAAGGGCAACCTCTGACCGCAAAAAACCTGTTTTGTCAGCATCTGTTATTATTACAAGGGATACCTCCGGAAGGTCAAGCCCTTCTCTTAAAAGATTGACTCCCACAAGGACATCTATAACACCGGTTCTGAGGTCTCTCAGTATTCTCACACGTTTTAAAGAGTCTATTTCAGAGTGAAGGTAATTGACCTTGAAACCGAATTTTAAAAGGTAGTTGGAAAGGTTTTCTGCCATATCCTTGGTTATTGTTGTTATAAGAACGCGTTCACCCTTTGAAACCCGTTTTTTAATCTCTTCTATTATATCCTCCATCTGATTGTCAGTGGGGCGCACCACAATTTCAGGGTCAACAAGTCCTGTTGGCCGTATTATCTGCTCCACAACCCTTCCTTCTGCCTTTTTAATCTCATACTCTCCTGGTGTTGCTGACATGAATATTGCCTGATTGATAAGGCTTTCAAACTCTTCAAACTTTAGGGGCCTGTTATCCAGGCAGGATGGCAGTCTGAATCCGTATTCCACAAGCACCTTTTTTCTTGAATAATCTCCCCTGTACATTGCCCGAAGCTGTGGAATGGTAACGTGGGATTCGTCTATAACCAGCAAAAAGTCGCGTGGGAAGTAGTCAATAAGACATGTGGGCCTTGAGCCGGGCGGTCTTCCGGAAAGGTGTCTGGAGTAATTCTCAATGCCTGATACATGCCCTGTTTCTTTGAGCATGGCTATATCAAAACGTGTTCTCTGTTCAAGTCTTTGTGCTTCAAGGAACCTGCCTTCACTTCTTAGTTCTTTAAGCCTCTGTTCAAGTTCTTCTTCTATGGATTTTATAGCCCGATTGAGTTTTTCCCTTGATGTGAGCCAGTGGGTTGCAGGGTATATATACACGAGGTCTCTTTCACCCTTTTTTGTTTTTGTTACAGGATCAAATTCCACTATTCTGTCAATTTCATCACCAAAGAACTCAATTCTTAACCCTCTGTCC
>JALVLE010000210.1 GCA_027033555.1 Caldifarciminota bacterium
CAACTGTACAGTAAACTTTTATTAATTATTACTCATAAAAAATGTTTACAAGGTTTGAAGTACTGTTGGAGAAAGCTTCTTTCTGATTTTTATAATAAATTTCAAGGTATGTATTGAACAGAAGGAAGGGGGTATTTTGAAAAATGCTTTTGATATGGTTTATTTCCTTAATATATTCATTTTTCATTCTTATGAGTCTAAAAATTGATGAAAAAACAAATCCACCTTTTATATTCCCCTTTACAGTTTCTTTTGTTATTGTAGCTGTGGCTTCAATCATCTTTGGTATATCTGCATGCATTACCCATATTGTACTCTCTTTTGGAATTTCTCCATTAAATACAAGTCCATTATCTTTCGTGTGTTTTAAAGCTATTCTGATTTCTGGATTTCTTGGATTTCTCAGGTTTGGAAATCCAAATTGGTATGTGGCAAATATAAAGGGCAGATTACGTGTAAACTCCTCATCTGCAATTCCCTTTTTCATGATGTATTCTTTGTAAGCAATAAATGCAGGCTTACCATTTAATTTTAATAGAACATTCTCTTCCGCGTCTGTAATTTTAAAGGGTATGAGCGGATGAAGGCCAAGAGAAATGCTGCTTTGAATATGAAACTTTGTAAAGAGCGAGATAAAGATAAAGCCGTTTATTATTTTTTTTACGTTATTTTCCCTTCCATATACCAGGTAGGTCTGTTTGAGATTATTATCAGGATGTAATATAGCACCAGTAAGAGGGGTGTTAAAAAGTCCCACACTATCTATTTCTTTTTCGTATGTGTTTATAATCTGGTGCCCATTTTGGAATGAGTCCCAGTATGCAATGTTGAGTATTCCGGGAAACTCCGGTGTAATATCTGTGGCAATTTCTGAAAGATGTCTTATAGCTTTTGGTATTCCCTCCGGTATTTCGTGCTCTTTTGGTGATTCTGGTATATAAACAGAGGCTTTAAAAAGCTCTTTTGAAAAACTTAATATTCCAATACCTGATTTTGGAACAAGGTGTTGATGGGTTGCGATAAGTCCTCTTATTTTTAATCCCACTACATGTGTTCCGGGAAAAAGTTTGCTTATATGGTTTACAATTTTTACTATGTCAAGCCGCAAAGAACTTACAACAATAATAAGTTCAGGTTCTGTCTCAAGTATATCCCATAGGTAACCTTTTATTATATCCTCATCAGGCGTTGCTGTTGCAGAGGTTGCATATACGTAAACAGGAGGTGGAGGGGTTTCGTTTTTGTCTTCTTTTTTAGTAGATTTACCGAAGATGCCCATATTATAAATTATACATTAAGCTTGGCGTGCCTGCAAGTCAGCGTATGCGGGGAGGTATTGATTTTTGTCTTTTGTTTATGTTAAGAATGGAAAGGGGGGCAACAGAGAATTCTCCATATTTGTTGTACAGCTCAACGATAGTTTGAGAAATGTCTTTATTGCTGAAAAGAGAAGGAATAGAATGTCTCGGTATTAGTTTGTAGAGTGCAATTCCAACGAGTCTTGCAGGTTTGGTAATAGCAATTTTGTTTAAAAGCACAAGAGCGTGGGCGTAAATCTCCTCATATGTTGATATTGTATGAGAAAATGTGCGATGTCTTGTTATTTGCGTGAAATCATTGAATTTTAATTCTATTTTTATTCCCATACCCATCTTTTTTAACCTGAAAGCTCTTCTGAAAACCTTTATGGAAAGGTATAAAAGGTAATTTTTAATAAGCTCTTTGTCTCTGGTGACGAATGGAAGAGTCTCAGAATGACCTATTGATTTTATTACTTCTGGCTCTTTATGTTCAAAGTACCCTGCATCCATGCCATATGCCATTTTCTTAAACCATGCACCCCTTATGCCAATCAGTCCGATCAATGTCTTAAGAGAGGCGTTTTGCAAATCTTCGCCGGTTATAATATTGTGTTTTATTAAGATTTTTGCTGTTTTCTCGCCAATTCCCGGTATATCGCTTACGGAAAGTTTTCTCATGAATTTCACCGTATCTTCTTCTTTTACCATACCTATTCCATCCGGTTTTGATTTTTTACATACGGCTTTTGCCACAACTTTTGATTTCCCTATCCCTATGGTAGCTGGCAGTTTGAATTTTTTTCTTATGTGATTTTTTATACGTTTGGCAAGTAAAAGCGGATCTTCTTTAAAATAGCTTATGTCAAGATATGCCTCGTCTATAGAGCAGACTTCTACTTTTGGGGAGAATAAATGCAGAGTTTCCATTATTTCTTCAGATATGCTTGCATACTTTGAAATGTTGGCTTCAATACAGATTAGATCAGGATAAAGCGATCTGGCAAGATAAAGAGGCATACCTGACCGAATCCCAAATGTCCTGGCTTCATAAGAGGCAGATGCCACCACGCTTTTGTTTTTATACCCTGTACATACCGCTATGGGCTTATTTTTAAGATAGGGCTTGGTTGCTCTTTCACATGATACGAAGAAGGAATCCATATCAATGTGTAAAAATCTCATCGGATGTCCTCAAATATTTCTTCAACTTTCCATATATTACGAGGAACAGTGTAAGAAAGTATAAGTCCGTTCAGGCCATCACTTAATGAAAAATAGATAGTAATATTTTCTCCATGCCTTTCTCTCCATACATGCCTTATTTCTCTGGTTTTAAATACCACTCCTCTGTATTTTATATACCGTGGAACAATATGTCCATCTGGATAAAATGTGGCATATACCACCGGATATCTCTTTTGTTTTTGTAAATTTTTCATAGTCTTTTTAATACAAGCACAGCTTTTCCCAGTATTTCTACCTGGTCTAAATTTGTTGCTTTAATTGGAGGATAGTCTGGATTTTCTGGCTTAAGTACAATTAATGTATCTGTTTTTTGTATAAGGGTTTTGAGTGTTATCTCCCCATTTATTTTTACGAGCACCACATCCCCGGGTTTTATACTCTCAGGATTCTCTTTTATTACTACCAGATCCCCATCTTCTATTCCACGCAGTAACATACTCTCTCCAGTAACTTTTACTATAAAATGTTTCCCTTTGCCGATTAGTTTTTCATCAATAGTAAACTCCTCAAACTCGTATTCTTCTGAAGATATAGGAGCTCCTGTTGCACTTAACCCTATAAGAGGTATTTTCTCTCCGGATAATAAAGAGATACTCCGCGCTTTATAGGGAGTGAATGTAAGATAGCCTTTCTTCTGGAGCGCTTTAATATGTGTTTTTACTCCTCTGGGTGTTTTAATGCCCAGCTCTCTTGCAATTTCTCTTAAGGTGGGAGAATATCCGTGTGTTTTTATGTATTTTCTTATGAAGTCCAGAACTTCCCTCTGTCTTTGTGTTAGTGGTGTAGTAAACATTTGTGTACTATTATAAGGGTTTGTGGAGGGATTTTCAAGCATGGTGAATTTCATAGCTTTTTGGGTCTTTATTGTTTGCTTTATAATACTTACATGAGAATAAAGCCATTGAGCGTAATTCTTTTTGCGTTTTTGTTTTTTGATGGGTGTGGAAAAAAAGAGTTTTTCGGTAATTTTTTACCCTTTAGTGTGGGAACCTCCTGGATCCTTGAAGATGAGGGAGGAAATCGGGCAGAAATAAGCGTTTATGGTGACTCCCTGAGCGGATATAAAGATACAATTTTCAAGGTATTCTTTCTGGGAAAGAATATTGATTTTATAAAGACACCTAACTATGTATCCTGGAAGTGGTACAGGACGCTTGTTGTCAATGATAGAGAGATTGAGCTTGAAAATAGGTTTTATCCCTTTTTGGAGGAGCCATTTGTACCGGAAGAAGAAAGAGTTATAGCATACACAGCCTATTTTAATGAGGTAGGCGTTTATTACAGCAACAGATACACATACGTATTTGAAAGACATGGTGACGGGTTGACGATTACGATAAATTCAAACTATTTTGTGGCCACAGGTGATGATACAACCCGTCATCAAATTATCTATATATTTACCATGGCAGAGGATACGGGAT